>PXAI01000136.1 GCA_003567135.1 Balneolia bacterium
ATCACCACGCCCACCCTCGCCTCGTCCGATCCGCCCAAATCCGTATTGCCCGGAGCATCGCTGTTAGGGTTGTATGAAATTGATCCCGGAATTGGTATTAATATTGGGGGTACGAGAATATTTCATCTTGGTGAGAGCCAAAATCAGCCTTTAGGGCACGGAATTGCTCTGTCTTTCCACACGCTTATTTATTTTATCTCACAAGATTTTGATATCGAAACTGCGCGTATGGGATCTGTATCGGTCGATGCCGGGCTGGGTTATGGCATCTCCTCTTCATCAGCAAAATTATCCCTAACCGCAAATATCCCTGTTGCAGTGATGAACTTTTTCTTGTTTTCAGAAAACCCGACGAATACTTCCTGGGATTTTTTCGATACCGACGCAACCTACCTTCGGCTACACGGTTCCTGGTTCCCCTTCAGGCATCAGCAAAACTTCTTCTCCGGACTCGGCCTGGGAACCGCATTTGATTTCGGCCTCAATGACACAGGAAACCGGCTGATTCTCGGGGTATCGTTTTAATTCAAAATTTGAAAATTCAAAATTCAAAATTGGCTTGCGCACTCGGATCTATAAATCTTTTAAATAATAGAATCTGTGTTGTCTATTCTGCTTCTATTCCACAGTGGAAAAAATCGTTTTGATTTTAAAATTGGCTTTTTTTTAAAAAAAATCCGGCCTCGGATAAAATGGCGTTAAGAACCGCAGCGGAGAATAATTCACAATTCAAAAATTCACAATTCAAAATTGAAGCGAAGCGCCTCCCCCCCCTTTAAAACCAAAATGCGTCAGGCGTTCAGGCCTGACACATTATGGGTTCGATTACAACAATAACGACCCTTTTTGCAATTAATGGAAATCTATAAGTCGTAAGATTGCTGTCTTATCTTCCTTTGTTACCGGGCCCGTTGGGTTACCGGTAATTTCTTGAACTGTTGTTTTTCGGTTTTTAAAAATTCCATTACTCCAGTCTTCTGCGCTGTTTCAGCAGCTCTTCCTGGATGCGTTCCCTCGCTGAGCGCTCCTCAATAACGCGGTCGTTAATCGACGGCACCAGCGTGGCTTTTATTACAATAATCAGCTCTTTCTGGGTGTACTGTACCGATTCGTAGCCAAACAGGTAGCGTAATCCAAATACCCAGCCGGGCAGATCTTTCAGAACCGGAACGCCGCGGCGCAGCGTGCTCTCCTCGGTTTCGTAGAGTCCGGCAATTACGGTTGTTTCGCCGTCAAGCATCAGAATCTGCGTGTTGGCCTCCTGCTTGTTGATGAGCGTGCTCACCGCATCAGGCTGCGCGGAGCTTCGTTCGGCCATTACTTCCATATAAATGAATTCATCACCCTGATCCTCAATCAGCCACGGCCTTACTTCCAGAATGGTACCGGTGCTGAAAAACTGATCGATTACGTTTCCGGCAAAATCCCGCTGTTTGATGGAAAAATCCTGCCCGACCTGTATGCGGCCTGTCTCTCCTTCCATCACTTTAATTTTGGGGGATGACAATATCTCGCCATAGTTATTCGCCTCAAGCGCGTTCAAAAGCGCGTTCACTTCCCATTCACCGGTTCCGATGATGTTCCCAACGTTGAACTGTGCATTTAACTGAGGTTCGGAAACGTTTGACCCGCCAACGTGCAAAACATCCACAAAACCGTCACGTATGGCCGACCAGTTGATTCCGATTTCTCTCAGATAACGGCGGTCGCCCTGGAAGAAAGTTGCCGCTATTTCAATTTCGCGCGTGTCGGAAAAAATCACCCTGTCGGGGCCTTTTCGCTGGCGCTGCGTTGATCCGGGTGCGGCATCAGACCTGCTGTCGGTTGGGGGATTCGCCACCTCAATATGATCCGGATAGTTGGTTACCATCAGGTTATTTTTGGCAGCAATCATATCCAGCGCATCTCTCCAGTGCAGGCCGGGGATGCGAAGGTTGATCCTCCCTTCAAAACTGCTTCGGTTGATAATCCGCGTTCCGTTTAGCCGTTCGGCATACTCATTGAGGATGGTTACGGCATCCCTGAAATTAACGGAGGCATCAAGGGCAACTACAGCTTCGGCCGGAGTGTACTCCCTTACGGGCAGATCCTGGGCACCGGCAACTCCCTGTGCGATAATCGGTTCGGTTCCTGCCAGAAGCAGGATCAGTAAAAGTTTAGCTAAATTTTTCATGGTGCAATCCTGAGGGTTTTATATTCTGTGATTCCGCCTTTATTCAGGAAGAAGACGGCCTCCTGCATTTCGTGTGATATTCGTTCGAGCCGGCCCGAGTAAACCCGGTCTCCAACCCGAAGCTGTATTAATCTTCCGGCCTGATCATACAAATAGATACGTTCTCCGCTGATTCCAACCAGCCTCGACTGCGATACATCTGTCAGGTTTTCTTTGTTCTGTGCTATTGGGTGCACGACCGGGAAAAACGGGTTCACGCTGCGCGGCTGTACCTGCACGGCGCTCGCATACTGTACCGGAACCCGCTCGCCTTTCCGGCTGTAGTACGCCGTGGCGGTCAGGCGGAATCCTACTTCATGGAGATTATCCGGATTTACGGTCGGCCTTACATTCAGCCCGTTCACTTTTATGATCGGGGCGGCATCTTCAAGCGTGTAAATGAAATCACGCAGATTCCGGTAATCAGCGAATCCGTCCACGGCAAACCGGATGGTGCCGTAACTGTCGTGCCGTACCGAATCGGTGAAGGTAAAGTTCATGAAGACCATGCCTCTGTCGGCACGGCGAACGTAATCGTAAAGCTCGGAGAGGCGGCTGTCCGGGAATAATGTTTTCGGGTAGTTTGCAATTTTATCCCGAAGCGATTCCCGCTGGTTGTACATCTGATCATACACGGCCGCATCCACGTTAA
>PXAI01000343.1 GCA_003567135.1 Balneolia bacterium
TGCAGTAATCAAGCTGTGATGACGCCTCAGAACCGTACTCCCACGGCCTTGATGTTCCGGGGATTTCTGCCGATGCCCACTTCGTGTAATCCGGCTGATTCTCCAAATTGAAGCCCGACTGTCCCCGGATATCTGAATTCGCATCTGAAGGTATAATCTGAACACCGGTGGTCGTATCAGGCTGGGAAAACACTCTCCCGTAAAGGGTCATTAACAGGTTCCAATCTTCGTCATTCAGATCTCCGCCCAGGTTTTCCCGCGACATCATCGCTCTGAGATCAGTATAGCCATCCACACCGCGAACCATTTTGCTCATAAAGATAGCAGCCTGCAAATTCGTTTCAGCGGTTTGTTCATCCATCTGAATCAGCTCGTCAATCGTGTAACCCCGGTGACTCGCAAACAGCTCGATGACTTCTTCGAAATTATCCATGTACGCATCCAGGTCAAGCGGATCAATCGGCATTGGGCTGATCTCAAACTCAAACGGATCGCAGGTTACATCTTCATCCACCATTCTGAGCGTAACCGTTGTGCCTTCATTACTAAACTCAGGATTGACCGGGGAAATCAGGTACCAGCTTCCGTCGCTGTACTGATCGGCCAGCACCATACCGGTAACCTCGCCGCCGTTCAGGATTTCTGCGCCAATCAGGCCTTCATAATCTTCCGGAATTCCGGTGATAGCGATATTGGTCATCGGCATAGCCTCGTAGGATTCCAGCTCAATTACGCTGCAATCAAGTTCCTGTGAAAAAAAGGATGCCCGCGGATTTTCAGCATACAAAACGGCAGAAGTAAACAGCAAAATAATGGCCGTGACAGAAACTGCCGCTAATGAGGTAATGACTTTTTTCATGGGGGGATGATCAGAATGACTGCAGTGAAAACTCTATTTTATCATGATAAATAATGTGTTTGAACAAGCTCTAACACTTATTTCATGTATCAATCTGATCAATATAAAAGATTGACCGAATATGCAGAAATTAAATTTATCTGCCTGTTTTCATTGATGAAACGGATATTCAAAAGCCCCCAATCTCACCCCGAATCATCAAACCTGATGGGGGCGATGAGGTTAATCCTCACTATCCTCCGGCTGCGGCCACATGCATTCCTCGCCGATCAGAAAAACGCCGGTGAACGTCTGGTTGCCGGAATCGCGCCGGGCATTGCTTGTGGGATTCGTTTTTACTTCAGCCTCGAAGCGTCCGGCCCACAAATTGGTGCCGGCGAGCGGATACATGGTGATTTTTCTGTTTTCGGTGGTAAATGTGTTTTGTGCTATAGCCGTTGCCATTACCGTTTCCCTTGATATCGGCGATCGGCGCCGTTCGGTTTCGTAATCTATTTCCAGGCCACCACCAAAATAAACGCCTTCCGTTTCATACGTGTACTGATCATTTTCGGGAGGATGGATCCGGAACATGACCCTGCTCAGCAGGCGTCCGTCGTGCCTGCCGCTCCACCTCATATTAAATACGCCGTGCTCATTCAATCCCATGCTTCTGATGGTGCCGGCGTAGCAGTGGTCCGCTTCAAAATCAGGGTAGCCGCGACGCCGGATATCCGGCCCTTCCATATACGCGATAAATGTACATGGCGTGAGATCCTGCATGCGAACCGGCGTATTATCCCGGCAATCGACAAATTCTTCGGGTTCTTCAACCTCGACAAGATCAACGACGCGCGTCTGTTCACGCGGCGGCGCGTTGGGGTCGGCCCTTAATCCCGTATTCGACATACTTTCAACCGTAAGCATAAACGGAAAGTGATCTTCATCATCCGAAATGACCAGTGTGGCCTCTTCTCCGTTTCCGTACACGGTAAGGCCGTGCTGTCCCGGGGGATCTACCGACCAGCTTACTGTTTCATCGTTTGCATTTTGCACCATTGCTTCCAGCTCCAGAATTTCGCCCGGCGCAACGCGAATGATGCCGCGGGTGTTGGGGCGATCCGTTTTTACCATCCGCACGTCGATTCGGGGGACGGTTACCAGTAAGTTGTGGGAATCGATACACAACGGAGTTCCGGAAACATCGCGCATCAGCGTTTCAAGGGCACATACCACCAGTTCAGCCTGGCCCGTGCCAATCACCTCAAACTCATGATGACCCGTGAACTCAACCACATCGTCATTTTCAAGTGCGTAAAAACGGGAATATTTTTCATCTGAAATATCCACCGGCCCCATTTCGCAGGCCGGAATTTGCTGGGTTCCGGGCATTTTTCCCAGCATATCGCCGATGGTATTACTCGTCAGGGTTTTCCCTGCCTCAGAGGCTAATCTTGCCGGAGCATCCGCACCACCCGGAACTTTGTTCATGATAAATCCACCAACCGTACCCCATATTGCTCTCATTCCCTCTGATCCAAAATCAAAACTCTCGCTTTTGGCTGATATGAAAGCTTTTTCCCAGCCACCCGCTAAATCCGTATCATCTTCAAGAAACCTGTCGGGACCGTAATTTTCAACATAGAAATCGAAAACCTCATGGGGGTATAACGCCCGGCCAAACTCAAGCAAAAAACCCGTGATAGAGAATGTTGCTCCGGCGCCTGCGGTTGCCAATCCTAACGCTGCCGAAGTTCCGCCTGTCGCTACCGCACCGGCGATAGTCAGCCCTATCATGATAGCCCGCGTTTCATTTTGCGTTAGCTCAAGATTCCTGACCATTCGGTCGTATTCATTGTAATTCTTCAGGTAACTTTCCAGCAATTCCGCAGAATGGTTAGGATACATCAAACTGCAGTAATCAAGCTGTGATGACGCCTCAGAACCGTACTCCCACGGCCTTGATGTTCCGGGGATTTCTGCCGATGCCCACTTCGTGTAATCCGGCTGATTCTCCAAA
>PXAI01000076.1 GCA_003567135.1 Balneolia bacterium
ACAGTAAACTTTAATACCTTTAGAATCGTTTAGAACAAGTATAATTTAAAAATCTAAACAGTAGTATATCGTATTATTTCGTAAATTAGAGCCTTAATTTTGCGAGCAACTGGTATTATTATTTTAAAATGAAATTGACTGCCGTAAAGTCAAAAGCCGGAGTTTTTTCACCGACGCTTTTTGCTGATTATTTAGAGCTTACCAAACCGGGAATTACCCTGCTCGTTCTGGCGAGTATGGGGATTGGTTTCCTGCTTGGCTCGGGCAGCGGAATCGACTTAATCCTTCTTCTTCACGCCGTCATTGGTACGGTTATGATCGCCGGCGGAACTGCGGCGCATAACCAGTATATCGAACGCGATCTCGATAAGTTAATGCTGCGAACCAGCAAAAGGCCGCTACCCGGTTCCAGAATTTCGGCAGCTCACGCGCTTGTGTTTTCGCTGACACTCATTTTTGGCGGACTCCTTTATCTGATCATGACTGTAAACATGATCGCCGGAATTATTTCTGCGATTACGGCCATCAGTTACCTCGCGATCTATACGCCGATGAAGCGCGTGAACTTCAGCAACGTAATTATTGGCGCTGTTCCGGGTGCACTTCCTCCCGTTGGAGGCTGGGCTGCGGCTACCGGAAACATCAGCGAGCCTGGCGTTTGGCTGCTTTTTGCCATCGTATTTCTGTGGCAGATTCCGCACGTGGTTTCTATTGCCTGGCTCTGCAACGAAGATTATACCCGTGCCGGTTTTAAAATGCTTCCCAAAGGTGATACGAATGGAATTAAATCTGCGTGGGTGAGCCTTGCCTGCCTGATTGCTCTGATTCCTGTTACGCTTCTGCTTTACACCATGAACTACAACGGGCTTCCTTTCCTCATCGGTTCACTGATCGCCGGCGCCGCTTTCCTCTGGTATGGCATTGTGTTCCTAAGAGACCGATCCAAAGTAAACGGAAAAAAGCTGATGTTCGCCTCAATATTTTATCTCCCAGTCGTCTGGATAATCATCCTCGCTGATATTTTTATTTAGGATCAGATCCGGCCTGTAAATCAGGTAATTTTTCAGCGAAACATTTTCCACTTTTCTGAGTTTATAAAACTATAGATGATGAAAAGCTTATGATGAAATCAGCAAAAATAGCAATCATTCTTTGCGCTGCCTTCGCCCTGGTTTTAGCTGATGTGAACATGGGAATCGCACAATCAGATACCGAAGAGGCACGAGAACGGCTGCGGGGAAACAGCAGAGCTTCAGGCGGAAGTTCAACGGCTTCGTTTTTTGTCGAGGCGATCGGATCATTCCGCACGTTCGCTCATTTGCTCTATTTCACTGATATTGAGCACAAATCCCCGCCAAAACCCGGATATAGCGCAATTCCGTTCAGCCCGGTTAATGAAGTGCGAGGATTGGTACAGTATGAATCCGGAAAAAAGGTGATGGCTGAAGTATCCGCAAATCTGGCTCAGTTTGATGGTATCGGAAATTCAACAATTCGCAATTTCGATGGCCGCCTTTACGCAGGATACTGGGTTTTTGAGGGTGGATATGAATACCTCCGGGAATCAGGCGCGCCATTCGGCATATCGCAGTATAACCTGAACGCCGGGCGTAAACTCCGACTTATTCCAAGCGCAGATGCCCATATTTTCCTCGGCTACCGAAGCCTCGGAATGGCCGGCGAACGATTTGATATGTTTGACACCGGACTGCATCTCAGACTATTCCTCTTCGATCCGCTTTCTATTTCTTACACCGGTACAGCCTCATTTGCCAAATACACTTCGGTGTATAACCATACCATCGATCTTGGCGTGAACTTCAATCAGTTCACGGTAAACATCGGCTGGAGAAACCTTGATATCGGCGGTGTGACCTTCAACGGGTTTACCACAGGCGTTGGGTTTCGGTTTTAGGGGCGGGTTAATTCAAAATGTAAAATTCAAAATTCAGAATTGTTGAATTGTGGGTATAAGGGGAGTCTGGATGAGGATTCTTATGGCTCTGTTTAAGAAAAAAAATATGGCCTATAGATTAAATGGCGTTATGAACCATAGGTTATTCATTTATGGGCTTGTAGGTACAGGGCATGCTCTGTACCTGCAAAAATGATGTATTATAACCCACCGCACTACAAACTTTCAGTTCGCTAAGTTTAAAAACCTTATCTTAGCTATTTATCGGCAACATCATTAACCGAACTGATAACGTTGAGTCCAGATCAATCACAAAGCGCTGCAGGTGTGGAATATAATCCCGATTTATTACCCATCATCAAAACGATTGATGAGCATTTTGAAATTCCCCAGCTGATCAGAACCAGGCGCATTACCGCGCTGCTGCCATGGAATTACCACGAAACGGATAAACGGTATCCGGTTCTTTATTTGCAGGATGGCCAGAATCTTTTTGATGACTATGCTCCGTTTGGAAGCTGGGGCGTGAATAAAAAACTGGCCGCTCTTTCCGGAGAAGGGAAGGGAGATGTGATCATCATCGCGATTGACCATGCTGAAAGCGACCGGATCGCGGAATTTACTCCCACAGCTCAGACAAAACTCGGATCAGGCGACGGTAAAAAATACGCCCGTTTTCTGGCTGAAACGCTGAAGCCTTTTGTGGATGAAAACTTCAGAACGCTGCCGGAGCGCAAGCATACCGGAATCGGCGGAAGCTCCATGGGCGGACTCGTAAGCGTTTATGCCACGCTGCAATATCCGCACGTGTACAGAAAGCTGATGATATTTTCCCCCTCATTCTGGGTCACCCCAAATATGCCGCGCCGGTTCATTTATGAGAACCCGGATTTCAATGGTGAAGTCTATCTCTATTGTGGTACAAACGAAGGCTCAAAT
>PXAI01000042.1 GCA_003567135.1 Balneolia bacterium
TAATACCCTTTGCGCATAAACTGGAAATGCGGTTTGTGTTCGCTTTTCAGATCTTCAATCAGCTCGGGCTCGGCCCACGCGTTTTCGATTACGTTCAGGCTGTCGGGGTTGATGTAATCCAGAAAATCGCCTTCTTCTTCTGCGAGGTTCGGCACGCTGAACAGGCGGTCGTACTGGCGCACGGTTATGGGCTTGGCGTGCTCCACGCTTACCCAGTGCAGCGTTCCCTTCGCCTTGATTCCGGAGATGTCGCTTCCGCTGCGGCTGTCGGGATGATACGTACAGTGGATCTCGGTGATCTCGCCGTTTTCATCTTTAATCACCTTTTCGCCGGTAATGATGAACGCGCTTTTCAGGCGTACGTTTTTGCCGATGGATAATCTGAAGAACTTGCGTGGTGCGTCCTCCATAAAGTCGTCGCGCTCAATCCAGAGTTCGCGGCCAAACGGCACCTTACGATCGCCGGTTTCGGGCTGTTCGGGATTGTTTTCGCTTTCAAGCATTTCCGTTTTGCCTTCAGGCCAGTTGGTTATCACCAGCTTTACGGGATCGAGCACCACCATGCGGCGGAGTCCGGTTTTGTTGAGGTCTTCCCTCGCGCAGAATTCCAGCAAGGAAACGTCGATCAGGTTTTCGCGTTTTGCCACGCCGATCCGGTTACAAAATTCGCGGATCGCGGCAGGTGTATAACCGCGTCGACGCAGCCCGGAAATAGTGGGCATGCGCGGATCATCCCATCCGTCAACAATCTTGTCGGTAACCAGCTTCAGCAGTTTGCGTTTGCTCATAATCGTGTAGCTGAGATTCAGCCTGGCAAACTCGTACTGCCGCGACGGAAACAGCTCCAGTTTTTCGATCAGCCAATTGTACACCTCGCGGTGCGGCATAAACTCCAGTGTACAGATCGAATGGGTGATGTTTTCGATGGCATCACTCTGACCATGCGCAAAATCGTAAGTCGGGTAAATGCACCACTTATCGTCCGTCCGGTGATGATGCGCGTGCTTGATCCGGTAAATCACAGGGTCGCGCATCAGCATATTCGGCGATGCCATATCGATTTTTGCCCGAAGCGTTCGCGAGCCGTCAGGAAACTCGCCGTCGCGCATCCTCCGGAAAAGATCTTCGTTTTCCTCGGGCGTACGGCTGCGGTACGGACTATCCGTTCCGGCACTCGTTGGCGTGCCCTTCATCGCCGCAATTTCTTCTGAGGTGGAGTCATCCACATATGCAAAACCATCGCGAATCAGCTTGATCGCAAACTCAAACAATTGTTCGAAATAATCGCTCGCGTAAAGCTCCTCGCGCCATTTGTAGCCCAGCCATTCCACATCCTTTCGAATATTCTCCACATACTCGGTGGATTCGGTTATCGGATTGGTATCATCAAACCGCAGGTTGGTTTCACCGCCGTACTTTTTCGCCAGCCCAAAATTCACGTTGATCGATTTGGCGTGTCCGATGTGAAGATACCCGTTCGGCTCAGGCGGAAAACGCGTTAATATAGACCTATGACGACCCTCGGCGAGGTCTTTTTCTATAATTTCTTCAAGAAAATTTTTGGATGCGGATTCTGAATTACTCGACATAAATACTTTATTGATGATCTTCTGAAGCAATGATTTCCGGCGATTTTGCTTCGCTTCGTATACTTAAACAATGAACCTGTAAACTACGTTCTTTCCCGCTTATATGGAAGCGGGGATGAGGGCAGTTTGGCTGGGCATTTCGGGGGATGATCTCACATAAGACGGAATTATCTTTTTGGGGGCTGCGGCGCACATTATATTTTGCGCATATTACTAATAAACAATCCTGTATGGACAGGAGATGCCCTGTCCCTGCAAACCCGTAAATGAATGTGCTATGGTATTTAACCCAAATTTATCCCGGGCTGATATTCTTTTTATAAACAGAATCCAAATCATACCGAAAACCACTTTTACCGGACAGTCGTGATATTTAATTTCCACTTTAACCTCCATATTCCTGCTAACTCATAATCAAAATGCATCGCATCACCTCCGGTTTTCTGTTTTCGATTTTACTCAGCATCACGTTTTTTGGCGCGTGTGAATCCACGACTGAGTCGCCCAAACCTGTTTCTTCCTATGATGGCATGGTCGTTACAGCGAATCCGCTGGCTTCGGAAATCGGAATGGAAATTCTGAAAAACGGCGGTAATGCTTTCGACGCGGCGGTGGCGGTCAAGTACGCGCTGGCCGTAACGTATCCCTTTGCCGGAAATATTGGCGGCGGCGGATTTATGGTGTACCGCACGGCGGATGGCGAAACGGGAAGCCTCGATTTCCGCGAAACGGCACCGGCCGCAGCGCACCGCGATATGTATCTGGATGAAGATGGTAACGTAATTTCCGGCCTGAGTCGCGACTCTCACCTTGCCAGCGGAGTTCCCGGAACCGTTGCGGGGATGGATGCCCTTTACAGCCGGTTCGGTTCAATCCCGTTTAATCAGCTTATTCAACCGTCTATAGATCTGGCTCGCGATGGATATGTTCAAACCGCGTTTCAGGTTGAACAGCTGAACCGTTTTCAGGATGAGTTCAGTGAAATAAATGTGGTCATTCCAAACGTTGTGCGCGAAGAGTCCTGGAAGGAAGGCGATGTAATCCGGTTTGAGGATCTGGCACTAACGCTTGAGCGCATCCGGGATTACGGCAGAAACGGTTTTTATACCGGCAAAACCGCCGATCTGATTGTTCAGGAGATGGAGCGCGGCGGTGGGATCATCACGCATGATGACCTGCTTAACTACGAGCCGGTCTGGCGCGAAACGGCGAGCGTGGATTTTAAGGGATATCGCGTGCACTCCATGCCGCCGCCGTCCAGCGGA
>PXAI01000135.1 GCA_003567135.1 Balneolia bacterium
GCAGAAAGCATCTTCAAAACAATATTTAGTATATGATTGGCGGCTCAAACCGGGAAATTGCGCTCTTTTTTGGAAAAGTGTTTGGCGTATTTGTGATCTGGTATCTTTTTTATGAACTCTGGCTGCTGCCCGATGGCCGTCTCGACGAGTTTTTATCGGTTAACATCGTAGGCGTAAGCGCCGGAATTCTCAGCGTAGCCGGGTTTGATGTGTTCCAGACGTTCCGCACGCTCGGTATCGACGGCACGCCCGGCCTTATGATTGTGGATGGATGCAACGGCCTGGAGGCGATCGGATTGTTTATCGGCTTTGTCGTGGCCTATCCCGGAAGTATGGTAAAACGGATCCTGTTTATTCCGGCCGGAATACTGGCGATTTATCTGCTCAACATCTTCCGGATTGTTACGCTTACGGTGCTGCAGTCGTGGGCGCCCCAGTTTTTTGATTTTGCGCACGACTATTCCACATCCGCCATATTTTACCTGGCAATTTTTGGAATGTGGGTGATCTGGGCAAACTACGGCGGTGAACCTGAGCCTCAGGTGCCTTCTGGTGCAGTTCCGGCTGCGGGGTGATCATCCCCAAACAACCCAAAATCGGTGCATGATTCTGTGCTCCATAATAGTTAACTTTAGGCGTCAAAAAAGCGATTTCATATTCAAATATTTATTGGGGTCTTTTCAGGCCAAATCGCTGCTGACGAAGTATTTTTATTATCATTAAATTAACCAACTAATATTTTTGAATGATTCGTACCGGTTTATTTGTTACGCTTCATTCATTTAACCTTATACCCGGGACAGGAATTTACAATGGCAAGAGTTGAAATGGTGATGCCCAAGATGGGCGAGTCGATTATGGAAGGAACCGTAATCGAGTGGACCAAAAGTGTTGGCGATACAATTGAACGCGACGAAACCATTCTTGAAATAGCTACCGACAAGGTTGATTCGGAAGTACCCGCACCGGAATCGGGCGTGCTTGTGGAGATCCTCGTGGAAGCCGGCGATACTGTTGAAGTAGGAACGCCAATCGCAATTATTGAAACGGACGCGGATGCCGCAGGAGATGCCGGTGCCGCAGAAAAGAAGGAATCCAAGCCTGAGCCGGAAGAAGAGCCGGAGCCGGAGCCTGAAGCTGAAGAACCAGCTGATGATGAGCCTGAAACTGAAGAGAAGCCGGCCGCCGCTGAAGCTCCCGAAGGTGATACGCCTCCGCAGCGTACCGGATCTGACGGCAGATTTTTCTCGCCGCTCGTGCGCTCTATTGCCGAGAAAGAAGGTATTTCTCAGGAAGAGCTTGAATCCATTGAAGGATCAGGAACGCAGGGCCGCGTGAACAAGCAGGATATTCTGGACTATCTGGAAACTAAAAAATCCGGCAAGCCTGCCTCTAAAGGGCTCAGCAAGCCGGTGGATGAAAAGCCTGCTCCGGCTCCGTCATCAAAAGACCGTTCTGAAATCAGCGCCGGTGAGATTAAAGTTGACTGGCCGCAGGAGAATGTGAAGGTCATCAAAATGGACCGGATGCGTAAGGTGATTTCCGAGCACATGATTCGCTCGAAGCAGACCTCCGCGCACGTAACCACATTTGGCGAAGCCGATGTAACGAACCTCGTGAAATTCCGTGAGAAAAATAAAGACCGTTTCTACAAGGATAACGGCTACAAGCTCACGTTTACTC
Source organism: Balneolia bacterium (assembly GCA_003567135.1). Classification (GTDB taxonomy): domain Bacteria; phylum Bacteroidota; class Rhodothermia; order Balneolales; family Cyclonatronaceae; genus PXAI01. Next base: position 1,684 of record PXAI01000135.1, read on the forward strand.
CGTTTTTCATCGAAGCTACCATTCAGGCGCTTCGCGAATTCCCGCTGCTCAACAGCTCAGTAAACGGCGACGAAATTCACCTCAAGCGCGAAATTAACTACGGTATCGCGGTTGCGCTCGGTGAATCAGGTTCAGGTGGTTTGATCGTGCCGGTAATCAAAAACGCGGGCGAAATGAACCTGCAGGGATTATCGAGAGCCACGAACGAGCTTGCCTCAAAAGCGCGCAGCAAAAAACTCTCTCCGGATGATCTTGTTGGCGGCACGTTCACGCTTACCAACTACGGAAGTGTTGGAAACCTGATGGGAACGCCGATCATCAATCAGCCGCAGGTTGCCATTTTCGGAACCGGCGTGATTCAGAAACGCCCGATGGTAATGGAAATCGACGGAAACGACGTTATTGCCATCCGCCACATGGTGTATCTCTCCATGAGTTACGATCACCGGATTATCGACGGCGCACTCGGCGGCTCGTTTGTGCAGCGCGTTAAGCAGCTGCTCGAAGAGTTCGATGTGAACCGGAACATCTGACCGGACTGACCCGGCAGATTACACAAAAATTAAAGCCTGATGTGATCTTCGCATCAGGCTTTTTTGTGGAAGATGGCAGCGGGTCGCAGTATCTTGGGATGAGCCAATATTAACCCGCAGAAACAATATATATGAGGGATCTGAAAGTATTACGGACAAAGCACGAGGTTCAGAAAGAGCTATTGGCGCTCAGGGGTGAGGGGAAGCGAATCGGGTTTGTGCCAACCATGGGCGCGTTGCATCAGGGGCATTTTGCGCTCATGCAGAAAGCGCATGAATTTGCCGATGAGGTTGTCGTCTCCATTTTCGTAAACCCTACGCAGTTTGGCCCAAACGAAGACTTTGACACATATCCCAGAACATTTGAGGATGACCTGGATCATTGCCGGCGGGAAAATGTGAGCCTGGTTTTCGCGCCGGAAGTTTCGGAAATGTACGTAAAGGAAAACTACATCAAATTCAGCCTGAGGTCGCTCGGCGATCATTTGTGCGGAGCATCGCGGCAGGGTCACTTTGACGGTGTGATTCAGATCGTGAATAAGCTGTTCAATATTATTCGTCCTGACGTGGCCGTTTTTGGCCAGAAAGACATCCAGCAGTTCAGAATTCTGGATCGGATGGTCACCGAATTTGATCA
>PXAI01000349.1 GCA_003567135.1 Balneolia bacterium
CTCATTGAATCTTCCAGCGAAGGCCGGAACTGGATTACCGTCGGTGTTTCCGAAAACATCATGGAAGCCAGCCGTCAGGCTCTTATGGAAAGCTATTCCTGGTTCCTGAAGGAGCAAAAATCAACATACACATCACAAAAACAGAAAGTATCATGAAGAAGCAGATTAAAATATTCGATACCACCTTGCGGGATGGCGAACAGGCTCCCGGATTCAGCATGAACAGAAAAGAGAAGCTTCGACTGGCACTACAACTCGAAAAAATGGGTGTGGATGTTATTGAGGCCGGCTTTCCGATTTGTTCGGATGATGATTTCGAGGCCGTGAAGGAAATTGCGCAGGTTGTTACCAAAAGCTCGGTGGCTGGATTATGCCGCGCCACGCAAAAGGATATCGATCGCGCCTGGGAAGCGGTAAAGCATGCCGCCAAACCCCGAATCCACACCTTCATCGCCACTTCTGATATCCACATGGAGCATAAGCTTGGCAAAACGCGCGAAGAGGTGCTTGCAAGCACCAAAAAAGCCGTCAGCTACGCCAAACAGCTGTGCTATGATGTTGAGTTCTCGGCTGAAGACGCCTCCCGAAGCGAGCCCACATTTCTATGTGAGGTTTTCGAAACCGCTATTAAAGCGGGCGCCACCGTGGTAAACGTACCCGATACGGTTGGCTACGCCCTGCCCTGGGAGTTTGGTGAACTGATCCGGTTCATCAAAGAAAATGTATCCAATATTGACAAGGCCGAGCTGAGCGTGCATTGCCACGACGACCTCGGAATGGCGGTGGCGAATTCGCTGGCCGCGGTTGCAAACGGAGCCGACCAGATTGAGTGCACCATTAACGGAATCGGCGAGCGCGCCGGAAATGCCTCCCTTGAGGAAGTGGTAATGGCAATACACACCCGCGCTCAATCTTTTGAGCAACAGTGCAATGTGGTAACGCAGGAGCTTTTCCCGTCGAGCCAGTTATTAAGCGAAATAACCGGCGTAGCCGTGCAGCCAAACAAGGCGATCGTTGGCGAAAACGCGTTTGCGCACGAGGCGGGCATCCATCAGGATGGTATGCTTAAGAACTCGCTGAATTATGAAATCATGGAGCCCAAAACGGTGGGTGTGCCCGAGAGTAAAATTGTTCTGGGCAAACATTCCGGCCGAAATGCGCTCAACAGTCACCTGAAAAGGCTGGGCTACAGTTTCTCAAAAAACGAACTGGATGTCGTCTACAAAAATTTCAGCCGTATGACCGATCACAAAAAAGTGATTACCGACAACGATCTCATTTATCTGTCGAATAACGGCGTTACTGAGATTGGCGCCCAGTTTATCAGTGAATCTATTCACCAACTTTACAACCGATAAGAATCATGACATTAACTGAAAAAATCCTCGCCCGGGCTGCCGGAAAACCTAAAACGACACCCGGTGAAACGCTTTGGGTAGATGTAGATGTACTGTTAACCCACGATGTGTGCGGACCACCCGCAATCGGCATTTTCAAACGGGAATTTGGTGAAAACGCCGCTGTATGGGATAAAAAGAAAATGGTCATTATCCCCGATCACTACATTTTTACCAAGGATAAGTACGCCAACCGGAATATCGACATCCTGCGGGCGTTTGCCAGCGAGCAACAGCTGCCGTATTACTATGATGTAGGCACCGAAAACTACAAAGGCGTTTGCCACGTAGCGATGCCCGAGCTTGGATTTACGCGTCCGGGCGAAGTGCTGTTCGGCACTGATTCGCACACCTGTACAGCCGGCGCCTTCGGCCAGTTCGCCACGGGAATCGGCAACACGGATGCCGCCTTTATTATGGGTACCGGAAAACTTTGGGTAAAAGTACCCGAAACCATGAAGTTCATTTTCGAAGGCGAAATCCCGCACTACATCATGGCAAAGGATCTGATATTGCAGATTATCGGCGATATCGGCGTTGATGGAGCCACCTACCGCGCCATGGAATTTGCAGGTGATGGTGTCATGAGAATGGATATGGAAGGCCGGATGACCCTCACCAACATGGTGATTGAAGCCGGCGGAAAAAACGGTGTCGTTGAGCCTGATGAAACCACGTTCAACTACGTCCGCGAACGGACAGATCATCCGTTCGATCCGGTTTATAACAGTCCTGATGCCAAATATCACAGCGTACGGGTCTATAAATCTTCCGAGCTGGAGCCGATGGTAGCAAAGCCGCATTCGCCTGATAACAAAGCCACCGTTACCGAAGTAAAGGGCACGAAACTCACGCGCGCCTACATCGGCTCGTGCACCGGCGGAAAAATCAGCGATTTTGAAGCCGCGGCGAAGATTATCAAAGGAAATGAGTTGAAGCTGGATACGTACGTGGTGCCTGCAACCACCGAAGTGAAGCGTCAGTTGCGTGAAGTTACCTTCGAAGGCCAAACGTTGTGGGATATTTTCGAAAGCGCCGGCTGCCACATGGGCGAGGCTTCATGCGCGGCGTGTCTGGGCGGACCATCCGATACCTTCGGACGCCTGAACCACGAGGAAATCTGTATTTCCACAACCAACCGGAACTTCCCCGGCCGGATGGGATCCAAAAAATCCCAGGTCTACCTCGCATCGCCCTACACCGTAGCGGCATCCGCCATTACCGGAGTGATTACCGATCCGAGAGAATATCTTCCGGTGGAGGTTTAATTCAAAATTCAAAATGTATAATTCAAAATGGTGAGTATGCCGATTCAGAAATCAGTTTTGCTTATTGGGCTACAGTGGATTAAGGCTTTTATTCCGCTCAGAAGCCAGGATCAATTTTGAATTTTGAATTATACATTTTGAATTCAATTCACAGCTTTAAATTATAAGAGATAAGAAATCATGAAG
>PXAI01000373.1 GCA_003567135.1 Balneolia bacterium
GCAAAGGAAATTGCTGCAAAGTTAAAAAACGGCAGCGGCGGAAAGCTGGCCGGAGCGGTAATTGGCGTAAAGGAGGCGATCGTTCAAAAAGGACGAAAAGCGACTTCTGGCTCTAAGATCCTTCAGAATTTTGAGAGCGTATATTCCTCAACGGCCGTTGAGCGGCTTGAAAAAGAGGATGCGGTTATTCTCGGGCGACTGAACATGGACGAATTCGCGATGGGGTCTTCCAACGAAACGTCATTTCACGGGCCGGCCAAAAATCCGCATGATCCATCCAAAGTTCCGGGCGGATCTTCAGGCGGAAGCGCCGCAGCCGTAGCCGCCGGATTTTGCAACGGCGCGCTGGGATCAGATACGGGCGGATCAATTCGTCAGCCTGCGTCGTTTTGCGGCGTGGTTGGGCTGAAGCCAACTTACGGCCGCGTTTCGCGTCATGGGCTGATTGCCTACGCTTCCTCATTCGACTGCATCGGGCCAATGACCAATTCGGTGGAAGACGCCGCCCTGATGCTCGAAGTAATCGCCGGCCGTGATCCCATGGATTCCACCACTCCGGATGAACCAACGCACGAATGGACTCAATTCACACAAAATCCTGATCCAAAATTGCGGATCGGCATTCCCGAAGAATATTTTGGCGAGGGCCTTGATGCGGAAATCGGTGAGCGCGTGATGCAGATTACCAAAGATCTTGAAAGCAAAGGCGCGGAACTCATCCCCCTGAAACTCCCCAACAGCAGGTTTGGCATTGCGACGTATTACATTTTGGCTACGGCCGAAGCTTCAAGCAACCTGGCGCGGTACGATGGCGTGCGTTACGGACATCGCGCGGACATGAAGGCGATTCGCGAAAAAATCACCGCTGAGAAAAAAGCTGCTGAGAAAGAGGGTGGCGATGATCCCGAAAGCGCGCTGCACCGTCTCTACAAGGAAAGCCGCACCGAAGGATTTGGCACGGAGGTAAAGCGCAGAATTATGCTTGGAACGTATGTGCTCAGCGCCGGTTATTACGATGCTTATTACGGAAAAGCGCAGAAAATTCGCCGCCTTATTCAGAATGATTTCAACAGTGCTTTCGAAAAAGTGGATGTGATCATTTCACCGACCGCGCCGACGACCGCGTTCGGGCTTAACGAAAAAATGGACGATCCGCTGCAGATGTACCTCAACGATATTTACACGATTTCGGCGAATCTTGCCGGAATTCCGGGAATCAGCCTGCCGGCCGGAAAACACTCCAACGGCCTTCCGGTTGGCGTTCAGTTTATGGCGCCTCACTTCAGGGAAGATCAGCTTTTCCGGGCGGGGAAACTGGTTGAGCAGCTTTTTGACTAAATCAATACTAATGAGCTTCAGAAAAATGGGTAAAAAAAGCATAATCGCAGTCACACTGCTGATGGTTCTCTTCACCGGCCTGTCGTGCGGCAGCGATGAACCGGAAACCGGACCCGATATTATGTTCCGCGACAGGGGACTCCCCACACCGGATTTCAGCGCTGAAAATACGTTTCAGTTTATAGAGCGTCAGCTTGAATTCGGGCCACGGGTACCTTCAACTCAGTCGCACTGGAACACCAGAAATTTCCTCATGGATACACTCAGAGGTTTTGCGGGGGATGATCGCGTTTTTGCTCAGGATTTCACTCAGGTGGTTTACGGCGACACGCTCAGAATGTCGAATATCATTGCCGTATTTAATCCTGAAGCCAGCGACAGGGTGTTGCTTTGTGCCCACTGGGATACGCGGCCGAGAGCGGATAATGATCCTGATCCGGCGCGGCGCGATGAACCCATTCCGGGAGCGGATGACGGCGCCAGCGGAGTAGCCGTGCTTCTGGAACTTGCGCGCCTGATGAGCGAAGAAATGCCGCGGGTTGGTGTGGATATTATTTTGTTCGACGGCGAAGATTACGGCCATGAAAATGATCTGGATCACTATTTCCTGGGAGCAAGATACTGGACGCAAAATCCGCCGGTTCCGGGATACAGTCCACGGTTTGGCATCTTGCTGGATATGGTTGGCGGTGAAAATGCGCTGTTTCCTAAAGAGGGATATTCCATGGCCTACGCCAGTCGTGTAGTGGACGAAGTTTGGAGTATCGCCGCTGATAAAGGCTATGACGATCTTTTTCTGAATGAACGTGGAAGAGCCATTGCGGATGATCACTGGATCTTGAATCAAAGCGGACTGCCCACAATCAACATTATTCACCAGGCGCGTGATGGCGACGGGTGGAATTTTCCGCCGTACTGGCATAAGCACGCCGATGACATTGATATCATCGACAAAAGCGTGCTCCAGCGCGTCGGCGACGTTCTCGTTGAACTGCTTTACAACCGGATGTAATATTTATCATGAAAACACCTTACATCCAGATTGAAATCAGCCTGCCGGATGATCTGCACGAACTTTTTATCGCCGAACTTTCTGACTACGATTTTGACGGCTTCGAACAGCTCAAAGATCGCCTGATCGCGTGGATTCCCGAAAACAGGATGAACGACGTAACGCGCGAGGAAATCGAGCAGCTGCTGATGCGCTTTGGAAGCGGGGCGCACATCATCGCAGAAAAAAGGGAAGAGCCAAGAAACTGGAACGCAGAGTGGGAATCCACGATAAAATCGATGAAAGTTGGCCGGTTTCTGGTAAAGCCAACCTGGGAGAAGGTTCCTGAGGATGAGGATCTGATCACTTTAGAAATTGATCCTAAAATGGCATTCGGAACCGGATACCACGAAACAACGCGCCTGATGCTTCGCATTATGCCGGATAATATCTCGAAAGGAGATTTTGTTATTGACGCCGGAACCGGAACGGGAATTCTGGCCATAGCCGCCATCAAGCTGGGCGCTGACCGGGCTTTCGGCTTTGATATTGATGAGTGGAGCTACGAAAACGCCATCGAAAATATCTGGCTGAACGGCGTTCAGGATAAGATCGAAATCAAAGAGGGCGGAACCGAACAGCTGAAAGAATGTGATCAGGCGGATGTGATCATCGCCAACATCAACACACATATTCTGGTTGATATCGCGGATGAACTGCTGGCCAAACTTCGCCCCAGGGGAATCCTCCTGCTGAGCGGCCTTTTAACCGTGGATGAACAAACGATTTTATCCCATCCCGAATACCGAAAGCTATCCCACAAAAAAACGATTACAGAAGGCGACTGGATTGCGATGAGTTTTCGCAGTGATGCCTGAGCTGGACGAGCCCGCCCGACTTGTTAAATCTTTGTAAATCAGCTTTTGAGAGCTTAAAATCAGCGAGCTGATTGATACATTGGGGTGAATCAGAACTGAATTTTTCCGATATTGTAAGCGCAATAAATTAAAAGCGCTTTTTTGAATAATTAACCAAGAATTTATTATGAGTATTAACACAGCTGAAAAGAATATCAAGACGACAAACGGCACGGATGAACGTCCGGTAGAGAAGGCTTACGAAGATCACCTCGGCCTGGTGGATATCGACTATGTGGAGCTTTACGTGAACAATGCCAAACAGGCCGCTCATTACTACGTTCAGTCATTCGGCTACGAAGTTGTGGGATATCGCGGACTCGAAACCGGCGTGCGCGACCGGGCTTCATATTTGCTTCAGCAGGGAAATATCCGGCTTGTGCTTACATCACCGCTGAACGGTGATTCGCCGATTGCTGATCACATTCGCATTCACGGCGATGGCGTTAAGGATATCGCCATGACCGTAAAGAATGTTCACACTGCTTACGAGGAGTGTCTGAAACGCGGTGCAAAAGGCGTTCAGGAGCCGGTAGATTACAAAGATGAAAACGGCACCATCACCGTGGCTGCAATCGCGACTTATGGTGATACAATTCACTCTTTTGTGGACAGAAGCAAGTACAAAGGCCTCTTTTTCCCCGGATACAAGGAGAAATCCCTGAATATTAAAGCCGAGCCGGTTGGCATTGAGTATGTTGATCACTGCGTAGGAAACGTTGAGCTTGGCCAGATGAACGAGTGGGTTAAGTTTTACGAGCACGTTCTCGGGTTCACCCAGTACATTCACTTTGATGACAACGATATTGCCACGGAATACTCTGCGCTGATGTCGAAAGTAATGGCCGGCGGACGCGGACGCATTAAGTTTCCGATCAACGAGCCTGCCAAGGGAAAAAAGAAGTCCCAGATTGAGGAATATCTCGATTTTTACGGCGGAGCTGGCGTTCAGCACGTGGCGCTTTTAACCAGCGATATTGTGGATACGGTCACAAAGCTGCAGAAAAACGGAGTTGAGTTCCTGACCGTACCAACCACGTATTATAAAACGCTGGAAGATCGTGTGGGGAAAATCGACGAAAATATAGATGACCTCGAGCGGCTTGGCATTCTCGTTGACCGCGATGAAGAAGGATATCTGCTTCAGATTTTTACGAAGCCGGTTTCTGATCGCCCTACATTATTTTATGAGATTATCCAGCGCAAAGGCGCCCGCGGATTTGGTGTTGGTAACTTCAAAGCGTTATTCGAGGCTATCGAGCGCGAACAGGAAGTACGCGGAAATCTCTAAGCGGAATTGAATTATCTTCCGGATCAGTTCCGGCAGATATAATTCTGCATCGAAATTTATTATTCACTTCAGAAAATTACGCTATGTATTATCATTCACTGGGAAAATTCCCGCAAAAGCGACACACGCAATTTCGCCGGCCGGATGGAGAGCTGTATACCGAAGAACTTTTCGGCGCCGAGGGATTCAGCGGAAATTCTTCGCTGCTTTATCATCACTATCCGCCGACTATGGTAAAAGAGGTTACGCAGGGCGAAAGGATTGAGATTAAGCCGTGGAAAGAAGATTTACTGCGTCATCATCACCTGCTTACGCACGATATGAAACCCGGCGGTGATCCGTTGAGCGGACGCGTAACGGTGCTGTATAACGATGACTGCCAGATCGCCCTGGCGCGTCCGACCGAAAAAATGGATTATTTCTACCGCAACGGCGAGCACGACGAACTGATATTTATTCACGAAGGCGAGGGCTACATGCAGTCGCAGTTTGGGCGCCTGGAGTTCAAGCCGTTTGACTACATCGTAATTCCGCGCGGAACAACGTACCAGCTTGTTTTCAACACGGACAAAAACCGGATTCTCGTCGTCGATTCAACCGGCCCGATCGGTTTTCCGAAAAGATATCTCTCCAAGCAGGGTCAGTTCATGGAAAACAGTCCGTTTTGCGAGCGCGATATCCGCGTACCGGCTGAGCCGCTTTTCTTTGATGATAAAGGCGAATTTCTGGTAAAGATCAAAAAGCAGGGCCGTTTTCATAACTACACGTTTGAATATCATCCGTTTAACGTAGTCGGCTGGGACGGATATCTTTATCCCTACATTTTCAATATGAAGGATTTTGAGCCGATCACGGGACGCGTTCATCAGCCGCCGCCGGTGCATCAGACTTTTGAGGCGCACAACTATGTTGTATGTTCGTTTTGCCCGAGAAAATATGACTATCACCCGCTCGCCATTCCTGCGCCATATAACCACTCAAACGTGGATTCAGACGAAGTGCTTTACTACGTTGAAGGCGAGTTCATGAGCCGGAAAGGCGTTGAGTATGCGTCTATTACGCATCATCCCGGCGGCATTCCGCACGGGCCGCATCCCGGTACGGTGGAGAAAAGTATTGGCAAAGAAGCGACGGAGGAATACGCGGTCATGATCGATACTTTCCGTCCGCTTTATCTTACAGAAGCTGCGAAAAAAATGGATGACGGACACTATCCGTATTCATGGATTCCGCACGCTTAATCTTGAAAAATCTGAATGATCAAACCTGATGGGCCATGAGTCCATCAGGTTTTTTATTAAAAAGCTATGAATATCAATCCTGAAGAAATTTCAGCGAAGGATCGCTATAAACTATTAATCGGCAGCGTAATTCCCCGACCGATCGCCTTTGTATCAACAAAAGGGCAGGATGGTACGCTGAACCTGGCGCCATTCTCTTTTTACAACGTGGTCTGTTTCAACCCGATGATTGTTGCCTTTTTCCCGATCCGGTTCAAAAAGGGAAGTGAAATAAAGGATACGGTACGAAACATCAGAGATACCGGTAAATTTGTGATAAACGTGGCAACGGAAGAGCTGGCTGAGAAAATCACGCAGGCATCCGGCCTGTATGATTACGGCAGGGATGAGTTTGCAATCACCGGTTTGAATACGGTCGCATCAAAGGTTATAAACGTTCCCGGTGTGGCAGAATCCCCCATACGGATGGAATGCAGGCTCGAAAAGATCATTTCGTTCGGGGATGAAGAAGGCGGTTCCGATGGCATCTTCGGGCGTGTCGTAAACTACTTTGCTGATGATGATCTGATCGATAATTTCAGAATCGACGAACGGAAACTCAATCCGCTGGCGCGGCTGGCGGGGAACCGTTACAGCCTTCTCGGCGAAACGTTCGATATTGCCCGACCCAATTTAGATGACTAACGTTCAATGAATTTCTAACCCGGGCTAAACAATTATCAAAAAAATCGGTACAATAGGGATCGGGAAAAAAACTCTTGGTGAATAATCCGGGTTAGTTCGTATTCAAATTTATATCTGCATCACTATGAAAAAAATTATACTGTTATTTGCTTCCGTAACTATTTTGGCAAGTTCCGTCTCAACGGAAAAAGCTGAGGCGCAGGAGCTGCTGGCCTCCTTAAATCTTGAAGTTGGTGTACCGGTCGGCCCGTTTAAAGATCAGCTCGATGAAATCGGTTTTGGCCTGGGCGGAATGGTCGGCATTATGCTTCCGGAAACTCCACTTGTTGTCGGGCTTGATCTTGGCTTTATGACCTTCGGCACCGATCGCCGCAGAACGCGCCTCAGCTCTGATATCCCCGATCTTACCGTAACGGTTGAGAACTCATACAATATGTTTCACGGCCACTTCCTGACCCGGATTACCAGCCGCAACGCCGCGTTTCGTCCGTATGCCGAAGGCCTTGTGGGATTAAACTACCTATGGACCCAAACCGACGTTCGCTCTAACGTGGGCTCGGATGAAGCCGTTTTTTCTGACACCAATTTCGATGATTTCGCATTCAGCTACGGTGTTGGCGGTGGTGTTCAGGCACGAATTTTTAATGCACGCGGAGCAGGCGGACTTCGCGCGGTTTATCTGAATATTCAGGGCCGCTACATGTTCGGCGGCGAGGCGGAATATCTGCGTCCGGGCGCCATCGAAATCCGCGACGGTGAAGCGATTTACAGCCCTGAGCGTTCCGAAACGAATCTCCTGAACTTCCAGATCGGAATTGGCATTACCATGTAAATCATCCCTCAAAATAATTCCGTCACGTTCTTCAATTACGATATCTGATAATGAAAAAAGTACTTCTTACGGCTCTCTGCTTCTTTTTGCTAACCGAAATCACAGAAGCTCAAAACGATTCACCGCAATTTTACGATTCCATCCGTGATGCTGTTTTACAGGCGGGGCGCCTTTCGGGTGATACAGGCCCGGCCAACGTTATCTGGATTGAAGACGGCGAACGCTTTTCTTATATGGGGATAAACGATGAGACCGGAGCGAGAGAAATCCGCGTCTACAATCCCGCCGACGGTTCGGAAGAAGTGATTTTTGATGGTCAGAACCTGACGTACCCCGATTCCGATACTCCGTTTACATACAGTACATTTCAATGGTCGGATGATTTCCGCTTTCTGGTATTTCAGTCTGATCCGGAGCCTGTTTACAGATATTCGGCCATCTCGGATTACTACCTCTACTCGCTGGAAGACGGCACGCTTGAGCTGATCGCCGAGCGCGCGTTCACCGCCGAGCTTTCTCCCGACGGCAGCTACGCCGGAATTGGCCGCGACGGAAATCTTTTTGTGTATCATCTGGAAACCGGCGTAGAGCGACAGCTTACGTTCAATGATGAAGAAAACGTGTTTTACGGACGCTTTGGCTGGGTTTATGAAGAAGAATTTGGCCTCGTTCAGGCATGGAGCTGGTCGCACGACAGCAGCTACATCGCATTCTGGAAATCTGACGAGCGCGAAGTCCCCATTTTTCGCACGACCGATTTTGAGGGCACGCATCCCGATTGGTTTGAAATCCCGTTTCCGAAAGTTGGCGACACCAATCCCAGCGTAAAAATTGGAGTGGTGGATATTTCATCCGGCGACAAAATCTGGATGGACCTGGACGTTGGAGAGGGGTACATCCCCAGAATTTACTGGACTTCTGATCCCGGAAAACTTGCCGTAACCGAGTTTAATCGTCCCCAGACGCACCTCAAAATCCACATGTTTGATATTTATACCGGCGAGGGTGAAACGATCACCGAGGAGAGTCAGGATGCCTGGATTGATGTCTTTGATTTTTTTGCCGGAATTGATCACTACCTGTTTTTTCCTGAGGACAGAGAAGAGTTTTTCTGGATTTCAGATCGCAGCGGATTCAAGCATTTGTACAGGTTTGATTACGATGGAAATCTGATCAACCAGGTAACGGACGGAGAGTGGGAGGTGACGTACCTGCACGCCGTTAACAGCGATGAGGAGGCGATCTATTTTACATCCACCAAAGTTTCCCCGCTCGAAAGGCATCTGTACCGCATTGGTTTTGACGGATCAGGTATGGAAAAACTGACCGAAGAAACGGGAAGGCATCATATTAAAATGGGGCCGTCGGGCGAGTTTTATATCGGGCGCTACAGCAATGTTGAAACGCCGAATCATGTGGCGCTTTACAGCACAAAAACGGGTTTGAAAGAAGTTTGGGCGGATAATGCCGCCGTTTTGAACTTTAAGGAGCGGTACGCGTACTCGCCGCGGGAATTGTTTAGCTTTCCAACGGATGACGGCACTCAGATTGATGCCTACATGATCAGGCCACCGGATTTCGATGAGAGCAAATCCTATCCGCTGCTGGTTAGTATTTACGGAGGCCCGGGTGCGCAGGGCGTGTACAATCAGTTTGAAACCAGCGGCGTAAATCAGTATCTCGCACAGCAGGGTTATGTGATTGTAAACGTGAACAACCGAGGAAGCGGGAATTACGGTCGTGATTTTATGAAGCAGGTGTATAAAAACCTGGGACATCTCGAAGCCGCCGATTTTGCAGCCGTCGCAACGTGGATGGCAGACGAATACGACTGGATAGAAGGTGATCGCATGGCGATTTACGGCCACAGCTACGGCGGATATATGGCGGGCATGACGGCCGGACTCCATCCCGATGTTTTCAAGGCGGCGATTATTGCGGCCCCGGTAACAGACTGGCGGCTTTATGATACGATCTACACCGAGCGTTATATGGGTTTGCTGGAAGACAATCTGGAAGGCTATATGAACTCTTCCGTGATGGCCTATGCGCAGGATATTTCCGCCGAACTTCTGATCGTACACTCTGCGATGGATGAAAACGTGCATCTGCAAAACACCATGCAGCTCGTCACCGCACTCACGGACGCCGGAAAAGATGCCGATCTCAGGGTTTATCCTCCCGGAAATCACAGCGTGGCGTATGATCTTACCAGCTATCTGTTACTGCAACAAACGTACCTGAATTTCCTGAACCGCCATCTGATGGAGTGATCCACCTAAACGGTAATTTCTCCGGCTATTGGTTTCAGAAACTGCTCCCGGATGTGATGTTTGTTGTCGGTTTTTCCGAGCAGGTGCATCATTTTGGTGATGGTTGCTTCCATCGTCATATCGCCGGCACTAAGGGCACCCAGATCGCGGGCATAGCGTCCGCTTTGGTATTTATCCAGGTTGATGGCATCATAAGGAGCTTGCGATGCGGCGATGATGAAAATGTCGTTTTTATGGCACTTTTCAAGCAGCGGCTTGATGCTGTAATCGCCCTGAATTGGAAAATTACCGGAACCGTATCCGAGTAAAATCACGGCTCTGACGCCGTTATCAACCAGCTTTTCAATCTTTTTTGGCCTGAATCCGGGGTAAAGCCGCAGTACAAGAAGTTCATCACTAAATATCTTATTTGCGCGGAACTTCCCGAATTTCGGGGTGATTGTGTACTTGATATTGATATCAATTCCAATTTCAGCAAGCGGCGGATGATTCGGTGAGGTAAATGCGTTAAAATCCCCGACGCTCATTTTGGTAGTGCGGTTACCGCGGAAAATCCGGTCGTTGAAACAAATCCCCACTTCATTAAAAGGCAGCGTAGCCATTTGGACGGCGTTAATCAGATTACGTGATGCATCGCTTCTGATCTCATTCAGCGGAACCTGGCTTCCGGTCAGAATTACAGGTTTGCCCAGATTTTCAAAACAGAAGGAGATGGCCGAGGCCGTGTAAGCCATCGTATCGGTTCCGTGAAGAACGACAAAGCCGTCGTAATTATCATACTCCTTCTCGATCTCACCGGCAATCGTAATCCAGTCTGCCGGCTCGGTATCTGAACTATCCTTAAAATAGAGCAGCCGCGTTTCAATATTAGCGATTCTTGAAATCTCGGGCACAAATTTTTGCAGAGAATCTCCGGAGGCGTCATTTCTCATCTTCCCGTTTCCATCCCTGCTGATCTGCATGGCGATCGTGCCACCTGTCTGAAGAATCAGAATTTTTTTCATGTTCAGTCTTGTATCGGTTAATCAAATATTTGTGTGAAAGTACCAAGAAGGCAGATCAACCGAAACAGGAAAGATTAGTTCAGAATTCAGAGTTCAGAAATTCAGAATTGTTGGTTCGCGGTGGGGGGAGGGAATTCAAAATGCAAAATGGAAAATGCAAAATGGCCGGTTCGCGGCTTTGAAGGGAAAGTCTGTAGGGACAGGGCACGCCCTGTCCCTACAGAAGAGAAGTTATTAAAATGCCAAATCCTGCCATATACAGTGCATTTAAAACCAGAATTTATCCTCAAACCAGAACCGGTGAAATCCGCATAAAAAGCGCTTGTTTCATTCCAAAATAAGCATTTAATTCTATTAACATGACGAGGCATAGTTGCTGAAGATAAAAGGCTGATCCGCAGATAATATTTTTTTGGGCTCAGGCCGGGAAACTCAGCCTAAATGCCATTATTTGAATGAAAACATGAGGATTGAAACTATGAATGTTTATGAAACATCACGGATAAGGAACGTGGTTTTGCTGGGGCATTCCGGCTCCGGTAAAACCACGCTTGCAGAAACCATGGCCTATGAAGCCGGTACGCTCAAACGAAGGGGTTCGGTGGAAGACGGCTCGTCTATTTCCGATTTTAACGCTATTGAAAAAGAAAAAAAGAAATCAGTATTCTCTTCGGTCATGCACCTCGACTGGCGTGGCCACAAAATAAATCTTATTGATACTCCGGGAACTTCAGATTTTATTGGCGAAGTTATTGCCCCTCTTAGTATTGCCAGAAATAATATTTTTGTTCTTGATGCCGAACACGGTGTGGAAGTCGGTACCGAATTACTTTGGAAATATGCCCGGAAATATAACACCACATCGCTGATAGTATTAAATAAGCTTGATCATCCGAACGCAGATTTTGACAAAGCCGTAGAGCAGGCCAAAGAACGTTTTGGCAGGGAAGTGGTTGTGATGCAGTATCCGTACAATCAGGGCGAGGGTTTTAACACGATTATCGACGTTCTGAAAATGACGATGTACGAGTTTCCTGAGGATGGCGGCAAGCCCGATAAGCTGCCGATTCCTGATTCGCAAAAAGCCCGCGCGGAACTTCTCCATAACGAGCTGATCGAAGCCATCGCTGAAAACGATGAAATGCTGATGGATCTTTACTTCGAAAAAGGTACACTCGGCGAATACGAAATGATTGATGGTCTGCGCTCCGCGATGATGGCCGGACAAATTTACCCGCTTTTCTGCGTTTCAGCGGAAAAAAATATGGGAACGGGACGCGTGATGGGCTTTATCGATAACGCAATTCCATCACCGGCTGAGGCGCATCCGCCGAGACTGGAAGACGGATCAGAGTATCCGATTGATGATGAAAACCCGGCTTCGATGTTTGTTTTTAAGCATATTTATGAAGATCACGTGGGCGATCTTGTTTACTTCAAGGTATTCGGGGGAAGCATCAAACCTGGCATTGATCTGGTAAACAGCAGAACCAAGGCGAATATCCGGATGAGCAACATTTTTGTGAGTCAGGGTAATAAACGGGTTGAGGTTCCTGAGCTGAAGGCCGGAGATATGGGCGTTGCCGTGAAGCTGAAAGACAGCACGACCAACGATTCGCTCCACGATAAAAGCGCCTCGCTTAAGTTTGAGGAGGTCACCTATCCCGAACCGACCATCCGCACTGCCGTAAAAAGCGGTGATTCCGGCGATGAGGAAAAAATTGGTATGGCGCTGAATCAGCTTGATAAGGAAGATCGCGCGCTTGTTGTTGAACACAGCGTTGAGCTGAAGCAGCTGATTATTAGTGGACAGGGCGAGGAGCACCTGAATATGGCGAAATTCCTGCTTGCAAACAGATTTAAACTGGGAATCGAGTTTTACGAACCGCGGATTCCATATCGTGAGACGATCACAAAAGCGACGAAATCGCATTATCGTCATAAGAAACAGTCAGGTGGAGCCGGCCAGTTCGCCGATGTTCACATGCTGGTTGAACCCTGGACCGAAGGCATGCCGCCGCCGCCGGATATCAACGTGCGCGACGTGCAGGAAATCGA
>PXAI01000080.1 GCA_003567135.1 Balneolia bacterium
GGATCGCTTTAAGACAAGAGTAAATATAGTTATTAAACTGCGATTCATAACCTGAAATTTTTCCGGCTAAGACATCGCCAAATCCCGTTCGGTTAAACGGGCTGTTGTCATAAGATGATAAATAAGTTTCTGATCCGTCGGAAAGTATTACGGGCCAGCCTTTTGCAAGCGTGATGCAATTCTTTGTTTTGCTGAAATCTCTCACTGATTCAATCAGTTCATCATGCAGTGACGGAACATCCCCCATGAGTTTCTGTAATTCACCCGGATGAGGAGTAATGATGGAGTTTTTTGGGATAGGGATGTTATCCTCACCGCAAATCCAGAGCGCGTCGGCATCAATTACTGTCGGTGAACTCAACTTTTGCAGAAAGACGCTGAGGAACTCTCTTGTGTCAGGATGCCGCCCGATTCCGGGGCCGATCAAAACTGTTCCGGGACGATTTGCAATGCGATTAAGGATTTCCTGCGCGTGTTCAGGTTTGTAGTGATTGTCCTCCGGTTTGCCGACCGGAATGCGAACCTGTTCGGTGAGATGCGCGTCGAATGCGGGTAATAATCCGGCAGGAACGGGAAGTGTAACGGCGCCGCATCCTGTTGACCACGCAGCTTTGGCAGCCATTACGGGCGCGCCGGTCATGCCCGGCGATCCGCCAATGATGTAAACAACTCCGGCTTTGTACTTGTGTTCAGGCCGGTTTCCTGAGGCACGTACTGCAGACTCAAATTCCTTAAACCAGGAATCATCAATCAGATATGTTTTTGTCAGAGGTTTTAGATAGTTCGGAAACGGCAGTTCGAGCAGATGAACGCTTCCGCAGAACTCACGGCTTTGGCCGGAAAAGCATCCGGTTTTTCGGGTGCCAAACATCAGGGTAAAATCCGCTTTGATAGCCGTTCCGTACACATCCCCCGAATCTCCGGATAAACCGCTTGGGATATCGAGCGAGTAAGTTCGCAGCGATTTAGGCTGATTGGCCTTCTGAATCCAGCTGTTGATATTTCCCCTGATTTTGCTGTTGAGTCCGGTTCCGAAAATGCCGTCGATCAAAATTTCATAATCATCAAAGAAAGAGACGTCCGGTGATTCAGTTAAATCATCTGCAATCCGGATATAATCTCCATTCTGTTTTTGCAGTTTTTTCAGGAGCAGAAAGTTTTTCCGGGCATCCGGCGATAAATCCCCCGAACCTAAAAGCATGGCCACGGTAACGGGATAACGTTTTTCACTGAGATGACGGGCAACAGCGAGCGCATCCCCCGCATTGTTTCCCTTGCCGCAAAGTACCAGCGTTTTCCGGGGATGTTTTTCGTTTGCGTGAATAAAATCAGAAGCCCGGGTTGCCGCGATTTCCATGAGGGTAAAGCCGTCGATTCCAAACTCAGAGATCGTTTTTGCATCCAGTTGTGCGGTTGCTCCTGAGCTGAACAAATGGTACGAATGCGGAATATCGGGGTGAATCATATTTAACTAAGCGGGTAAAATTGCAGAACCAGTAACGTAGTGAAAAGTCCGAGTAGGAATCCGCCGAATGTTTGAAGCGGCGTATGAGCGCTTTCCCGGACTCTTGCCCACGCAACTAATGGTATAGCTAAAAACAATATTACGAAGGCCACAATTCCGGATCCGGATGGCATCAACAGCGCAGCGAAAATAACCGCTATGGTAATCGAAGTAGTGTGCACGCTGATTTTACTGTAGTGATTAATTATTGCTGAGCTTATAGCAGAAATGATGATCGTAACCGCAGCCGCGCCAACCCAGCCGGTGAGCCCCGCATACAAAAGAATAAAAAAGTAGCCGATGATGTAGGATACAATCCCCAGAAAATAGGGGATGGTTCGCTGGGACTGTACCATAATATTCAGGCTGTCGATTTTCCTGAGATATAAAAAAGTGGCCAGAATGAGGAAGGGCACCAGGCAGTAAAAAACGACGATAGATATGAAAAGATGAACCGGACTCGGCAAAGAGTGGATGTTAAGATTGATGATCCAGCCAAACATGGCCGGTGCGATGAACATCGGATTCAGGACTGTGGACACAGTTTTGGCCAGAAAATCCGGTAGATTATTCTCTATGTTTATTATCTGCTCCATTAGAAGATCGGCGTTTACATTAATTAACAAAAGAGTTTGTTAAACTCAAAACCGACTTTCAAACTATTTACAGAGCAGAAAAAACCGGATAAATCAGTACGAACGGGCGAAGAGAACTTTTCTCGGGGATGGTTTCCCTGATACCATGCAGGTGCCTGATTCTTTGTCCTCGAACAGAGGGATACAGCGGATGGTAGCTTTGGTTTCATCCTTGATTTTCTGCTCGGTTTCCGCGGTGCCGTCCCAGTGAGCGTAGACAAAACCGCCTTTTTCGTCCAGCGTTTTCCTGAAGTCGTCGTACGAATCAACCGTGTGCGTATTTGCCTCAACGCGGCTTTTTGCGCGGCTGAACAGTTCATTCTGGATCGTTTCGAGCAGTCCGGGAATCATCTTTCCGAGTCCTTCCCGTTCGGTAATTTCCTTGGTTTTTGTATCGCGACGCGCCAGCTCAATCTTGTTGTTCTTTACGTCTCTTGGCCCGACCGCAATACGCAGCGGAGTTCCCTCAACTTCGTGCTGGGCAAATTTCCAGCCGGGTTTGTACTGATCGCGCTTATCCACTTTTACACGGACTCCGGCGCTGTTGAGCTCCTCATAAATGGAATCGGCGTAGGCGTACACGGCGTCTTTTTCGTCATCGCTGCGGTAAATTGGCACAATCACAACCTGATCTGGTGCGAGACGTGGCGGAATGACGAGGCCGTCGTCGTCGGAGTGCGTCATGATCAGCCCGCCGATGAGTCGTGTGGA
>PXAI01000217.1 GCA_003567135.1 Balneolia bacterium
AGAGAGAGATGGGGTGATGGTGGTGTGCTGCAGCGTGATGGCGGCGTTGAGTGCGTTGATTGTGTGGTTTGTTGTGGCGAGATGGTGCTAATGGATAGCTGGTATATTTGAAATACCGTATCGAAGAAAATACCTCAACATAACCATCTCCAAACGCCACGAAGCCGTCATCCCGCATATCGTGTAACAACTAAATCCTTAATTACTTACAAACCCGATTGCGGGATGACGGCGCTGGGACGCTGGAGGTGTGGTGTGGCAAGGTCACGGCGTTGGGGCGGTTATGTGCCTGAAAAGTGCCCGAAATGTAGGATAATCTGTTAGTTAATGGTCACAAAATTCTCGAATCCTCAAAAATCCCTAATAAACCAAACCCTCTTCGCTCTTATTCATTTTTTCAGTAACATCGCATAACTGTGTAAATAAATGCTGTTTATGGGAAATGATTTGAATAAGGAGTCAACGCTGATTATCAGGCTGGTTGTAGCAGGGTTTCTTGCCGGGATGGCTTTATCGTATCCGCTTTGGACTACCTTTCGCGAGTTTCCTTCTGTGCCGCTGATTGGGTTTTCTCCGGCCGTTCTATTTCCGTTTGATGTCATTTTTATATTGCTGCTTGCTATTGGGTTAATCTGGCTTATAATCAAACAGAATGGCCTGATTCTTTGGATTACGGTTGGTTTAGCACTTGTAGTTTTTACTGCGGATCAGCTACGTTGGCAGCCGTGGGCTTTCTTGTATTTCATCATGCTGATAATTCTTGGTTTGGGAATGCAGAGGGGGCGTCGAAATCCGGAGACGCTGAACACGCTCAGGTTAATGCTGGTTTGTGTCTATTTCTACAGCGGAATCGTGAAGATCAATACCTATTTCTTTGCATACGGTGTCTATTCATTTTTCCCGTGGATGTATGCGATTTTGCCCGGCTTTACGCATTCATTCCTGCCGGTATTAAATGTGTTCATCATCATCGCAGAAATTCTCCTCGCAGCCGGACTCGTGTTCAATACTACGCGTGAAAAATCTGCCAAGCTGCTGATGCTGATGCATTTCGGGATTGCGTTTTTCATCGTACTCGTAAACAAATGGAATCCCGTAATTTTCCCGTGGAATATGGTTATGATTTCCCTTCTTTACATTCTGTTTATCAGAAATTCAGAGGCAAAACCACTTGAAATTTTCTGGAACAACGGAAACCTCAGCCACATTGTCGTTATCTTGCTTCTTGGGGTTTTACCCGCACTGTCGCTTGTCGATAAATGGGATAAATACCTTTCTTCACATCTCTACTCTTTCACGACCGATAACGCAATAGTTGAGTTTGATCCCGATGCCACGTTGCCTGAAGATGTCATCTGGCAGCCGTATGTTAACAGAACTGACTCAACCCAAACGCTTAATATATTCCGGTGGTCGATGGCCAGCCTGAAGGCGCCAGTATATCCCGAAAGTAGAATTTTCCGAAGTATCACCGATGAAATCTGCGCAGTAGCCAGGGAAGATATCATCCAGATCCACTACGGGTTGCTCCACTTCGAAAAGGATCGCGAGGAAGTGTGGCTTTGTGAGGAGTAGGAGGGCAGAAGATTTGCGGGTTTCGGGTTCGCTGAGCCGGATTATTGACGCCTCAGGCACTATATCTTTAATATGGTGCAAATATCTGCTAACACTCTCCAGTTTGATTTTGGAATGACGGCTTCGGGGCGATGGCAACGAATTCGAAAATTGCCGCAACCTGAAACCCGCAACTCTCTTTTCCCCAATAATCCATAGACCGTAAACAATATTCAATCGCAAAACCCGCAACTCTTCCTCCTCTTCACAATATTCTCATAAAAGGTTCGTATTTTTAGTCCTTTACGCATGAATCATATCGTGCGGGTGAAATTTGAATTTTAAGTGATACAATTATTATGAGTTCCAAAGGCAAAGTACTGGTGGCGATGAGCGGTGGGGTGGACTCCTCCGTGGCTGCGGTTATGCTTAAAGAACAGGGTTATGACGTGGTCGGCATCACGATGAAAACGTGGGATTACTCAAGTAGCGGCGGAAATTCGAATAAGGAAACCGGCTGCTGTACACTCGAATCCATGAACGATGCGCGCCACATTGCCATCAAGTTTGGCTTTCCCCATTTTATCGTGGATATCCGCGATGAGTTTGGTGATTGGGTAATCGATAGGTTTGTGGATGAGTACCTTGACGGACGTACGCCGAATCCGTGCGTGCTTTGTAATACGCACATCAAGTGGACCGCGCTGATGAAACGTGCTGATAACCTTGGCTGTGATTTCATTGCGACCGGACATTACGCGAATCTGCGCGAGGAAAACGGTCGATATGTGATATCACGCGGTAAGGATTTTAATAAGGATCAGTCGTATGCGCTTTGGGGCGTTTCGCAGAAAAACCTCTCCAGGACGATTTTCCCGCTCGGTAAATATCATAAACCGGAAATACGTCAGCTTGCTGAGGATTACAATCTTCTGAACGTGGCCAACAAAAAGGATTCCTACGAAATTTGTTTTGTGCCGGATAACGATTACCGCCGTTTCCTGCGCGACAGGGTAGATGGCCTCAAGGAAAAAGTGGATGGCGGCCTGTTTGTGGATAAAGACGGAAACGTCGTCGGTAAGCATAAAGGATATCCGTTTTACACCATCGGCCAGCGCCGCGGACTCGATCTTGCAATGGGGCGTCCGGTTTATGTTACGCACATTAATCCGGATACCAACGTGATTACGATTGGCGACGAAACCGATCTGGAAAGTACGTTTTGTACCGCCAATCAGATTAATATGGTGAAGTACGCGTCAGTTCCCGAAGAGGATATGGCCGTTACGGC
>PXAI01000275.1 GCA_003567135.1 Balneolia bacterium
ACATGGCTTACTTTCCCCTTTTTCCCGACAATCCTAAAAACGCCGCCCGATTTCTCGCCTTTTAACGCATCCTTATGAAGCTTTTTGAAGATATTTTTAT
This sequence comes from Balneolia bacterium, assembly GCA_003567135.1. Lineage (GTDB taxonomy): Bacteria > Bacteroidota > Rhodothermia > Balneolales > Cyclonatronaceae > PXAI01. The sequence goes on from PXAI01000275.1 coordinate 101, forward strand.
CCTCCGGATGGATGAGCTCGAACACATCTCTGCCGATGGCTTCTTCAGGCTGATCTTCGGCCTGCACCATGCGAAGTCCCGCAGGGTTCATATCAATAAGCTCGCCTTTTGGAGATACTATTTTTACACACTCCGGTTCCGATCTCAGAATGGTGCTCAGGCGCTGTTCGCTTTGCTCAATTCTGGCCCGCGCCTCGATTCGCTCAATCCCCAGCTTCAGACTGTCGAGAATTGAGCTTAAAAGCTCCTTCTCCTCTGATAAATAGCCTGAGACACCAGCAGCAGCATTGTCTAAACTAATCCGTGCGAAGAGTTCCTTTCCGTTGTTCACTTTTCTGGAATCCGTGAGTTCCACACCGGCAGTATCACAGCTCTTGGTTGCGTATTCACGGCCATCATAGCTAAGAATTGCGCATGTATGATGGGGATAAAGCCAGCCATCCGGAATAATCTCAGCCGCTTCTGAAAGCAGTTCACCAACTTCGATATCCCTGGCGGCGAGACTGGCGATTCTGTACAGACAGTTTTGTTCCTTAACGCGCTCGTTTAAGTCGAACAACGCTTTTTTAAGAATATCGCCGCTTTCCTTTTCCTGTATGATTCCACATATCAGATTCTCACCGGTATTTTCTGCGGCAATGCAAATTGTTTTATGATTGCCATCGGGAGTCTCTATCAGAAATGTTTCCCGGGATTCTTTATCAAGGTTTTTGAAGATATGATCGAAGCGGTGCTGATCATCTTCACCGAGTTTATCCCTGATTTGTTTCACAAAGGACATATCGCTGCCGGGTGGCACATCAAGAACCCTGTAAACTCCATCAGAACACGAAAGCTTTTCGGTTGAAAGATCAAATTCAAAGCTGCCGAATCTGGCCAGTTTTTCTGTCAGATTTTTTGCCATATCCGAAATAAAGATTTAAAAGCTTGAGCAAATACAGGTCTCTTTTTGCCTGTACAAGTAACACATCATTTTTACTAACCCGACTGGTCGGCGGTTACGCAACGGCGGCTAATACATTGGATTACTAACCAGAAGCCGTGAAATCGCCGGAAGAACAAAAACACATTTTAAATTTACAACTACTCTAAACCTATCTACAGAAATGGCTTAACAGCAGGTCTTACAGATTAAATATAGTTAATTCTCTAACTCTCTTACAAGGCTGAAGGTGCAAAAATTCAGGTTATTCAAAAATTCCCGGCCTGCATAATAGTTGGATAAACAAATATTTCGGTAAAAAAATACGTGATAAACACGCGGTTTTTTGTGCATACGTTGTAAATACGCCAGTATCAGAGTATCATCTCTTGTCGACTCGACTAATAGAGGGTAATAAACAACTAATCGAAATAACAAAAATGAAAACAAAAATGACGACACTAAAAAGAATCGGCTTCGTTGCAATACTTTGCGTACTCACTTCACTTAGTATGAATAACGAAACAAAAGCTCAGAGCGTTGGAGCAAACAGCGCCGTTTATCTGGAGCTTGGGGGAAACGGGCTTCTATATTCACTCAACTACGACTACCGGTTCGATAAAGACTGGAGTGCCCGTGGCGGTATCATGTACGCTCCTGTTGGGGATGTATCCTTAACCATTGTGCCGCTGATGGCTAATTACCTCATCGGCAGTAACCATAACTTCGAAATCGGAGCCGGTATCGCATATCTCGGCGTAAGTGTTGATGTGGAAGGCGAAGATTTCGCCGGTATCAGCGCAAGCGGAGTGGCCGGAACCAGTACGATTGGATACCGTTACCAAAATATGGATGGGGGATTTGTATTCAGGATCGGACTAACTCCTGTTTTCGGTGAATTCGGCGTATTGCCCTGGGCAGGCCTCAGTCTTGGTTATGCCTTCTGATAACCGGAATATTTCGGAATAATCACAAAAGCGGTTCTGATTTCAGGACCGCTTTTTTATTTCCCGGAACCTGCTTTCACTTCACTTCTTATCCAGTTCAAAAAGGGCGCGCTTCCGTCATTCAAATCCAGCGCCACCACGCACGGCAGATCGTAGCTGTGCAGTTCATTCACCCGCCGGGTAATCCCCTCAACCTGACCTTCAGTCGTTTTTAACAGAAGCACCACTTCACTGTCATGCTGAATTTCGTCCTTCCATTCATACACAGATTCCATCTGCGGCAGGATATTCGCACAAGCCGCACGCTTTTCACGAATCATCGCACCGGCAATTTCGCGGGCCTCCTCAATTCCTGATGTTGTGATGTAGATGAGCTTACAGTTTTCCATGATCAGCTGATTCGGTTAGGATTGAATGTTTCTGTACTGCAAAATATTAAACGGGGAAGGAGGAATTCAAAATGAAAATTCAGAATTGAAGAATTCAGATTCGAAGCGGTGCGAAGAAACGCGCAGCACTTTCAGAATGACTCTTTTCCAGCCTGCTCCGATTCCTCGGAGACAAAAGCAGTTTTGAGTTTAAAAATGATTGCCTTTATGAAAAACAGACATCCGGCCTTTGGTTTAAATGGTTAAAAAAACCGCACTTTATCAGCTTTCGGGGTTGTAGGGACAGGGCATGTCCTGTCCACAAGGTTGATTTTTAAACTTTTGAATTCACTAAAATCATGACCTAAAAACGATCATGATATGAACCGATAGCAGGTTTTTTACGAAAAACCTTATTTCCTGAATCATTTTCAGGCTTAATTTTGTATTGATCTATTTTTTTTATTGTTTATACACGTTACT
>PXAI01000007.1 GCA_003567135.1 Balneolia bacterium
CTCGCCTACTCAACCGTAATGGCGCTCGGTACGCTCACCATGCTTTTGGGGATGGGCCACGAATACGCCGTTAAAGCCGCCGCAGTTTTTGTACTCGGCCACTCCCTTTACAAAGGCGCGCTCTTCATGATTGCAGGAAGCATCGATCACGAAACCGGAACCCGTGATGCCACGCAGCTTGGCGGACTCCGGAAACTGATGCCCTACACGTTCGCCTTCGCCGTAATTTCAGCGCTTTCGATGGCCGGTATGGCGCCGTTTCTCGGATTTATCGGAAAAGAGCTTGTGTATGAGGCCGCTCTTTCTGCCAATGCGGTTCCCATTGTGATTATCTCCGTAGCGGTCATCGCCAATATTGCGGTGGTTGCAACCGGCGGTATCGTTGCGATCCGTCCGTTTTTCGGTGAGCTGAAAGAGACGCCCAAAAAACCGCACGAAGCACCGCTCAGCATGTGGATCGGCCCCGCGTTTCTATCACTTGGAAGCATTCTATTTGGCCTGCTCCCGTTCCTTATCGACAAATCCCTGATTCAGGCGGCGGCATCTTCCATTGCGGGTGTTCCGCTTGAAATTTATCTCTCGCTCTGGCACGGAATAAACATCGCGCTTATACTCAGTGTGGTCACCTTTTTATCGGGTGTGTTTGTCTATTATGTGTGGGATCACATCCGTAGCAACGCCGGCGCCACGCTTTATGATGCGCTTTTCGGCTCAGGCCCGGTAAAGGCGTACGAAGGCATCCTCGCCGGAATCCTTGGCTTTGCCGATAAGCAGACCCGCTTTTTCCAGAACGGATATCTGCGCTACTACATCGTAACGCTTCTCTTTGTGCTGGTTTCACTAACCTCATACACGTTTTTTACCAAAACATCCCTCGTACTTCCAACCGACTTCAGCGATGTCTATCTCACCGAATGGATCATCGGCATCGCCATTGTGGTCGCCGCATTTGGTGCCGTTAAGGCGAAGTCAGGCCTGGCCGCCATTGCCTCTCTTGGGGTGATGGGCTACGGAATTGCGATGGTGTACATCATTTACAGCGCGCCCGATCTCGCCATCACACAGGTTCTGGTTGAAACGCTGACCGTAATTCTGGCCGCGCTGGTGCTTATCCATCTTCCTAATTCCACCACGAAAACAAAAACGAGCTCAAAAGTTCGGGACGCCATCATTGCAGGTGGCGCCGGAGTGACCGTAATGCTGGTGCTTTACGCCCTGCTCGCAATCGAATTCGATCCGTATATGTCCGATTATTTTGCTGAAAACAGCTACGTAATCGCCAAAGGGCGTAACATCGTAAACGTAATTCTTGTGGATTACCGGGCGCTTGATACGCTTGGTGAAATCATCGTAATCGGTGTGGCGGCCGTCGGCGCGTTCGGACTCGTGAAATTCGGAAAAAAACTTTTTACCGCGGAGGACAGACAGCATGATTAAGACCGAATCTCTGATATTTCAGACCGCGGCCAAGTTTTTGTTCCCGCTGCTTCTGGTATTCTCATTTTTCCTTTTTATCCGCGGTCATAACGAGCCGGGCGGCGGATTTATCGGCGGGCTGGTTGGTGCCGGCGCGTTTGTGCTGTTCGCCGTGGCATACGGAACAGAAATCACCCGAAAACTTCTCCGCATTGATCCCAATGTGATGATCGGCTGGGGCATATTTTTCGGCGTGCTCAGCGGCATCATTTCGATGATCGCCGGAACACCGTTTCTTACCGGAGAATGGATTTTCCCTGTTATCGGGGATACGGAACTCCATCTCGGAACCCCGCTTATTTTTGATATTGGCGTTTATCTGGTTGTCGTGGGATTTACCCTCGCCGTAATTTTTTCACTCGAAGAAGAGTCTGACTAATGGAGCCTCTGCTTGTAATAGTTATTGGCATTTTGTTCAGCATCGGGCTGTACCTGATGATGCGCAAAAACCTCGTACGTGTACTGATTGGGCTAATCATCCTCAGTAACACCGTAAACCTTGCATTTTTCACGCTTGGCAGAATCAGCCGCGGTAATCCCCCGCTGATTCCATCCGGCGAAACTGTTCCGCTTGAGGCGGTGGCGAACCCTCTGCCGCAGGCGCTTGTGCTTACGGCGATTGTAATCGGCTTCGGGCTGTTCGCCTACGCGCTCGTGCTGGTGTACCGCTCGTACAAAGAGCTCGGCACGCTGGACGTCGACAAAATGCGCATCGCTGAACCACCCTATTCCGGAGAAGAAGTTTCCGGGGATACGGTAAAACCGGCGGAGGGTGAACTGTGAACAGTCTGATGATCTATCCGCTGCTGCTGCCGATGCTCACCGGAGCATTGGCGCTGATTTTCTTCAAAAGCCCGTCCATCCAGAAATGGATTAACACCGCCGGTTCCGCGCTGCTGTTCGGTTTTTCGATGGCGCTTCTGATCAACGTAAACAACGACGGTATCCAGGTGCTTCAGGCCGGTAACTGGCCGGCTCCGTTTGGAATTTCGCTCGTTGCCGATATGTTCAGCGCGCTGATGGTGGCCGTCACGGGCCTCAAAGCCCTGCTTGTAGCGATTTACTCGCTCGGCTCGATGGACGACAAGCGCATCAACTTCGGATTCTTCCCGATTTATCAGCTGCTGCTGCTTGGCGTAAACGGCGCGTTCATGACGGGCGATATCTTCAACCTCTACGTTTGGTTTGAGGTGATGCTGATCGCATCCTTCGTACTTCTGGCGCTCGGTAACGAAAAAGCGCAGCTCGAAGGTGCCGTGAAATACGTCGTTATCAACCTGATTTCCTCGCTGGTACTGCTCGGCGGTATCGGGATGGTGTACAGCATGACCGGAACGCTCAA
>PXAI01000301.1 GCA_003567135.1 Balneolia bacterium
TATTCCATCCGCCGTGCAGCGTTTCCGTCCATTCGGTTTCCTCGCGCACGGTGATGCACCGCTTTTTCTGCCAGTACGCTTCTTTCTGGAGTCCGCCGGAATCGGTGATTACCAGCGATGATCCACGAATCAACAGCAGCATTTCAAGATACGGTTTGGGATCGGTAAGGATAAGATTGTCCGGCAAATCATGTGATTTTAACAGATTCTTTGCCCTGGGATGAACCGGCCAGATGACCTTTTTTTCGAACTGTCCGAGTGCTGAAAGGATAGATTTCAGGTTTTCCGGATTATCCGTGTTGGATGGCCTGTGAAGCGTGAAAACGGCGTATTCGCCTTCCGGAAGCTGTGGTTTTGAATCTTTGGCATCGGCGGCAGCGAGAAAAGTCAGAACGGCATCGTACATGACGTCACCAACGTTGTGCACGCCTTTCGTTACACCCTCTCGCGCAAGCTGATTCACTCCTTCATCGGAGCTGCAAAAAAGAAGATCGGAGATGTGGTCGGTCAAAACGCGGTTTACTTCCTCCGGCATCTTCCGGTTGAAACTTCTCAAACCGGCCTCAACGTGAATGACGGGAACGTGAATTTTCGAAGCCGCCAACGCTCCGGCGATCGTGGAATTTGTATCGCCGTAAACCATCAGGAATCTCGGTAGCCTATCCCCGCTGAGCATGAAATCCTCAATCAATTCCAGCATTTTTCCGGTTTGCTGTCCGTGGCGACCCGAGCCCGCTTCCAGGTTTTTTGCCGGACGCGGAATGCCGAGTTCGTCGAAAAATACGTCACTCATGTTGTGATCGTAGTGCTGCCCGGTATGAATGATCGTCTCGGATATACCTTTATCATGCAGCGCTTTGCTTACAACGGCGGCTTTCACAAACTGAGGCCGTGCCCCCAAAATGGTAAGAATGTCGGTCATTTTTCTGTTGATTTCGAAATAAGTGAATTCATTGATTCAGCCAGCCTTTTGGTCAGATTTCGCCGGCTGTATAGTGATTTTTCACTATCATTAACATTTAATCGTCCTTTTCTGAAATCGCTGTACCAGGCTTGTATCTGGTTTTTGATGCCGTCAAAATCATTGTGTTCCAGCGTGACGCCGCAGCCCGTTTTCCGGATCAGTTCGGAGGCGTCGCCTTTGGTATCGCCCAGACAAAGTACCGGCCGGCCTGCTGCAAGATATTCAAAAAGTTTGCCGGAAAGCACCCCCGCAGAACGCTCGCCCGGATCAAGCACAATCAACAGAACTTGAGATGACATCATCTCGCGAACAATCTGATCGTGCGGCTTGTAGGATGAGAAAACGGCCTGAGGCTCCAGATTGGATTTAATCAGCGCATCCTTCACCGTGGAATCCGTTTTGCCGGTCAGTTTGATTTTAAGATCAGATCCGAACGCGCGTTTTTCGCGGCAGAGCGAAGAGAGCGCATCCCAGAGCGTTTGTGGATTCCGGTAACCGGGCAGCATGCCGGCATGAAGGATGGAAAAGCCGGAGTCCATATCAGCATCAATGCCTTCAAAATCGGCTTCATCATAGCCGTTTTCGATGACAACCGGAGATTTTGCGTCTTTTTCAGCCAGTTCAGCCGCCAGCGTTTTCCCGACAGTAATCACCATATCTGATTCTGAAAGTACGGCGTGTTCCAGCTGCCGGTGTTTCTGATCCGATTTTTCGGTGAGCCTGAGCTCCTTGTAATAATCGATTCCGGTCCACGGATCGCGAAAATCGGCAACCCAGGGGATGTTTGTTTTTTTGCGGATTGCTCTTCCAATCAAATGCATTGAATGCGGCGGGCCGGTTGTGATTATGGCATCCGCCGAATTTTCAGAAAGCCATTTCGAGAGATAGTTTACGGACGGCTCAACCCAGCCCTTGCGCGCATCCGGGATAAAAAAGTTGCCGCGAACCCAGCGTGAAAAACGTTCCGCGATTCCGGGTTTTCGGTCTGAATCAATGAAGCCAACGCTTACGGCTTCTTTGCGGCCGGTCAGCATCCGGTAGTAGCGATAGGGTTCTTTTATCGGCTGGCGAAGGATCGTCAGATTCTCAGGAATTTCCTTAAGCAGGCTTTTATCGATTACGGGATATTCCGGGTTTTCCGGCGTATAAATAATCGGCTCCCAGCCGAATTCCCGCAGGTAACGCGTGAATTTCAGCCAGCGCTGAACCCCTGATCCTCCGGCAGGAGGCCAGTAATATGTGATGATCAGAACCTTTTTCAAGACTCCGGATTTCCCGGGCGGTTCGCCCTTGATTTGTACTCAAGGAAAATCACGATCACCCCGAAGCCCATCAACCCGAGATTAAAAATCCAGGAAATCGTCCTTCCGGTGAAGTGCGACGCAGGACGAAATTCCATCCGGACTTCATGCGTGCCTTCATCCAGGAAAATACCGCGCAGCACGTAGTTTACGCGGTAAATCGGAACTTCCTCATCATTCACAAACGCTTTCCATCCCGCCGGATAATACATTTCGCTGATTACGGCGAGTCCCGGCGTGGATTTTGTGATCTCAAACTTAAGCAGATTCGCGCGATAGGTGATAAGCGAAAAGTCCGCATCAGGATCAGCTTCGTGATCCGGGGTGGTATCATCCATAAGAAGCGCGGTTTCGCGGGGATCAAAGCTGTCGTTTAGCTTTGTCATCATTTCACGCGCTGAATTTCCGGTATCGAGCGCATTCGGGAAAAAGACTTTCGGCAGCACGTTCGTGTTTTCGAGTACTATCCGGTTATTTCCTTCATGAACAACTTCGTAACCCGGGAACGGGTACGGACGATCCACAATGAGCCATTTCGTGTTCAGCATATCCA
>PXAI01000110.1 GCA_003567135.1 Balneolia bacterium
CCAACGGCGATGATATTGTGCGAATCATGCGCCACCGATGATGCAATCGCGCCATCCTTCAGTCCAAAATTTTTGATAAACCCGACGGCAGGATCAGCTTTTTCGTAGCGGTTAACCACCGACACTTTCAGAATATCACGGCTGACATCCGGCGGAACATTTCCGTTTTCTGAGGGCATTTCCTCAGTCAGTTTTCCGGTGATCAGCTCGCCATCGTGCGCTTCAATGACCGGCCACGATTTTTTATCCGGCGCCAGAATGAAATCTTCGGGGGAGGTCTCCCGTGAGGTGAAATTGTTGATCGGCGACCACTTTACATCGGGGATGAAATCTTTGCCGTCCCGGTAAACGCACATTCCGTCGATCCAGGTTTGGGTGATGTGAATCGTGTCGAGATCGTCAACCACAACAAAGTCGGCAGAATCGCCTATTTGCAGCAGTCCAACGGGAATGTTGTAGTGCTTTACGGGAAGCACGCACGCTGCGTGAAGCAGATCGAATAAATCGTAGCCGCGTTTCAGCGACCGGGCAATCAGCTCGTTGATGTGTCCGCGCAGAAGGTCATCGGGATGCTTGTCATCCGAGCAGAACATGAGGCGGCCGGGGTGGTCATTAAAAAGCGAGATGAGCGCTTCGTAGTTTTTTGCCGCGCTTCCTTCGCGGATCAGGATCGTCATTCCGGCGGCCAGTTTATCCTCGGCTTCTTCGCGTGTGAAACATTCATGATCGGTTGAAATTCCGGCATCCGCATATTTTTTCGCCTGATCACCCCGAAGTCCCGGTGCGTGGCCGTCAACCGGTTTCCCCGCTTTTTCAGCGGCTTTGATTTTTTTCATGAGGCTTTCTTCGCGATTCAGAACGCCCGGCCAGTTCATCACCTCGGCAAGGTACCAGATGTCATCGCGCTGCATCAGTTTTTCAACGTCTGTTGCATCGAGCTCTGCGCCGGCAGTTTCAAACGTGGTGGCCGGAACGCAGCTTGGGGCGCCAAAATGAAACTTTAGCGGAACCTGCTTACCGTTCTCAATCATAAATTCGACGCCTTCCATCCCGCACACGTTTGCAATTTCGTGCGGATCAGAAATTGTGGCGACGGTTCCGTGACGCACCGCAAGTTTAGCGAACTCAGAAGGCACCAGCATCGAGCTTTCAATATGAATATGCGAATCGGTGAATCCCGGCATGATGTACTGATCGGGAACATCCCCCGAAACCTCTTTAACCGCGGTGATCTGCCCCCGTTCAATCGTGACCTCTCCGGGAAAAATTTTCCGGTTGATCACATCCACGATGCGCCCTTTTATACACTGAATTTTTGTACTCATCGAATCCCTTTAATTAACGTTTAATGTGAACCAGTCTGTGTCTGAGCCATCATCAGGCCCTGTGAATCCCATCTTTTGAAGATATTTTGCGTGCTTTGTGTTGGATGCCTGTCCCCGCACTTCAGTGATGCCTTCATCCGCAAAAACCTGCTTGTTTTCCACGTAAAGGTAGTAACCGATTTTCAGGTCACGGTAGTTCGGAATCACAAAATCCAGTTTGATGATCAGCCGGTTCTGCTCATCCTTTTTCCCGATGATGAGCCCGGCCGGGACCATATCCCGCAAAATAAACAGGCAGATGTCGCCCTCCTCGGGAACCGGATCGCTGTCAGGCATATATTTTTGGATGTCATCCTTGTAAAACCGCAGAAAACGGTCCAGATATTTGCTGTGCGGAGAGACGGGCTGAATCTTGAAATATTCTTTGCTACGCGCCATCTGAAACAGATAATAAATGTTGATCAGCACGATAAAGCCGTTCATTGCGGCAACCGGAACCGATCCGATCAGCACGCCGTAAAGTGAAAACGTGGCCGCACCAATCAAATTGATAACCCGCAGCCGAACAATGTTGGTCATCATCAGCGAAACGGCAATCAGAACCGATGCTACGTAGCCGATGATTTCGTAAATCAAATAAGTATCCATAGTCAGAAATTGAATTAAAACGGTTTAAATACTGTAACCGCCGTCTGTAACAAGGTCGGAGCCGGTCATGAAACGGCTTTCATCCGAGGCCAGAAAAACCACCATTTCGGCGATTTCTTCCGGATCGGCGAATCGTTTCTGGGGCGTATCCTGCGCGAGCATCTGAAATCCGGCTTCTTCGCTTCCGGCTTTTTTTACCAGCGGATCCCAGAACGGATTATCCTTCCAGAGCGGCGTTTTTACCCCGCCCGGCGAAACCGAATTCACGCGAATGTTTGGGTTGATCTCCGCCATTTCCAGCGCAGCTATTTTGGTAAGCATCCGTACCGCGGCCTTGCCCGATCCGTAAGCCGACGCGTTCGGAATAGCTTTAATTCCTGATGCGCTCGCCATGTTTATGATGCTTCCGCCGTGATCTTTCATCAGATCAGAAACGGCTTTGATTCCCAGAAACACGCTCGTCAGATTCACCTGAATAACGGTGTTCCACTCCTCAAGCGAAAATTCTCTGATCGGTCCCGTTCTGGAAATACCGGCGTTATTAACAAGTATATCCAGCTTTTGGGATAAAGATGTTATCACCGAAATAGCGTTATTCCAGTCGGCTTCTGAGGTTACATCCATCCTGATGCATTCCGCTTTCACCGAAAATTCATCGTGGATTTCACGTGATGTTGCTTCCGCTTTTTCCAGATCAATATCGGTAATAAGCACAGTAGCGCCCTCAAGTGCAAACGCCCGGCAAATCGCCCTTCCGATTCCCGATCCGCCCCCGGTTACCAGCGCGGACTTGCCTGCTAACTTTGAAGTCCCGGTTACAGTCATGTTAAAAGTTTGTTTAAAA
>PXAI01000174.1 GCA_003567135.1 Balneolia bacterium
CCCTGAGAAACAAACACGCGTGAAAAATCGTGGAATATAGTTTTGAAGTTCTTCATTTGTGTACAATATAGGGTATTTTTCCCTGTGTAACGAACTCAAAAGCCGATTGTTTCGCGGATTTCCGGTCAGGGCAAAACCTGCAGTTTGGCAAACTTAACAGCCAGTTTTTTCTGGCCGTGCTTTTTGAAGAACACGGTGAGTTTTGTCTCCTGGCCTTCACCTTCCTTGCCGACAATCTTCCCGGGACCGAACGTCTGGTGCATCACCGTAGCGCCGACCGGATATTCCACGCCGCCCGAACCGGTTGATGAGCTGAATGTAGTTCCGCCGCTTTTGAGCCGGCTCTTTTTGGTACGAACCACATGGGGATTACTGCTTTTCCGGCTTCCGGTTTTAATCGGTTTTTCCCAGTCATAGTCGATCTGGTACCGGCCGTGTCCGCCGCTTTTGGTGCGTCCGCCAAACGTACTTCTTCCTGATTTTGAGATCGATCCTCCGGATTCATTTCTGATTACGCCATGATCAACCTCATCCAGAAAACGCGACCGGATCATCGCTTTTTCATCGCCGTAGCGCGTTCTGGTTTTTACGTAGCTGAAGAACAGTTCTTTCTCTGCTCTGGTGATGGCTACGTAAAATAATCTGCGTTCTTCCTCGATATCGGCTTCTTCGCCGTTGCGCCCGCCCATCGGGAAGAGTTCTTCTTCCAGGCCAACAACAAACACCACCGGAAATTCAAGGCCCTTGGCCGCGTGTACGGTCATCAGTGTAACGCGGGGTTCATCCGGATCAAAATCGTCGATATCGGAGTAAAGGCTGACTTCCTGCAGGAAACTGCTCAGGCTCGCGTCATCCCCCTGATCCTGCTGATGCTGCGTGATCGCGTTCAGTAATTCCATAACGTTGTCGCGACGGCCGAGTGATTCGTGGCTGTTTTCCTCGATAAACTGCTTCACATATCCGCTACGGTCGAGCAGCTCGCGGGCCACTTCAATCAGATCTGTTTCGCCTTTTGCCATCAGCTCGCGGACGTACTCGATCATCGCCACGAAATCGATGATGCTGTTTTTTGCGCGTGAGTAAATATCCAGTGAGGATGCTTCCTTCAGAACCTCCCAAAGCGGCCTTCCCTGACTGCGCGCAATATCAATCACGCCCTGAAGCGATTTATCACCGATTCCGCGGGATGGTTCGTTGATCACCCTGCGCAACGATTCTTCATCATTGGGATTGACCAGCAGACGCAGATACGCCACCACATCCTTCACTTCTCTGCGCTGATAGAACGAGATCGAGCCGACAAGCTGATACGTTATTCCTTTGCGGCGCAGCACTTCCTCAAATACACGACTCTGGTAATTTGTCCTGTAGAGGATGGCGAAATCGTTATACCGATAGCCTTTTTGCAGCTTCAGATTGCGGATATAATCCGAAACCCGGTTTCCTTCATCCCACTGATCAAAATTTTCAATCAGGACTACGGGATCACCCTCGCCGTTGTCGGTCCAGAGCGTTTTGTCCAGCTGATTTTTATTCTGTTTGATGACGGAATCTGCGCACTTCAGAATCATGGAAGTGGATCTGTAGTTCTGCTCCAGCGGAACCTCCACGGCATCCGGATAATCTTCCTTGAAGTTGAGGATGTTTGAAATATCGGCGCCGCGAAAGGAGTAGATACTCTGTGCGTCATCGCCCACAACGGTAATGTTTTTATTTTTGCTGGCCAGCATCTTGGAAACCACATACTGTGCGCGGTTCGTATCCTGATACTCATCAATCAGCAGGTATTTGAAGTGATTCTGATATTTTTCAAGAATAGCGGGATGCTGCTGGAAAAGTTCAATCGGTTTGAGCAGCAGATCGTCAAAATCCATGGCGTTGCTCTGCTTTAGGCGGTTCAGATAAATCTGATACACCCGCGCGGCGATGTCGTCCATTGAGCTTCTGATGAACTGATCCGCATATTCTGCCGGAGTGATCATCTGGTTTTTTGCACCGCTGATCCTGAACCGGATTTCCCTCGGTTTGATCTCGCGCGTATCCAGGCCAAGCTCCTGCAAAATTCCCTTTATGGCGCGGTCGCTGTCGTCGCTGTCGTAAATACTAAAATCAGCCGTAAATCCGATATGTTCTGCCTCAACGCGCAGAATTCTGGCGAAGATAGAGTGAAACGTGCCCATCCATAAACGCTTGGCGTCATCCCCGATAAGTTTCTGGATACGATCCCGCATTTCGGCGGCTGCTTTGTTCGTAAACGTAAGGGCCAGAATGTTGTAGGGTTTCGCAAGTCCCTGCTGAAGCAGCCACGCGATTCGGTAGGTGAGCACCCTGGTTTTACCGCTTCCCGCTCCGGCCACAATCAGCAGAGGGCCATCGCCGTGTCCCGCCGCCTTTTTCTGTACGGGATTAAGCTCGCTGAGTAATTTTTCCGCTGATGGTTTGTCTGGCTTCGGGTCGTCGGAAGGATCCAGCTGAAATGTTCGCATGGATAAAATCGGGTCTCGGATTTTTGGGTTATAAAATGTTGGGTGTTTCCAGGATCAAAGCTCTTTTAGCTGAGCCTGAAGTTTTTCGATGCTGAGCTTCGCGTCGGAGAGTTTTTTGCGCTCTTTTTCCACGACTGCATCCGGCGCGTTGGCCACAAACTTTTCGTTGGAAAGCTTTTTATTGATGGAGGTCATGAATCCTTCAAGGCGATTCAGCTCTTTGGTGATTCGGGCTCTTTCCTGCTCCGGATCAACGTGATCGGCGAGCGGAACCATAATTTCGAGGCCCTGAACCAGCGCGGTGGCGCACATTCCGGGTCGTTCAACG
>PXAI01000063.1 GCA_003567135.1 Balneolia bacterium
ATGAAGTTATTGCAGTAGCAGGTACTAACGGAAGTGATAGTTTCTATAGCTGGAGCAACTACGGCGATTGGGTGGCCGTCAGTGCTCCAGGAGTAAATCGAACGACCAGTAGAAATGGAGGTTCATCTCTATATGGTGGCACCTCCTCCGCCACCCCAGCTTCAGCCGGTGTCATCGGCCTACTGCGTAGTGTTGCACCCGAAGCAAGCGTTGACGCCATTGAACGCGCCCTCTTCGACAATACTGACGAGCTACCACCACAAGACGACGACAAATTCGTTCAATACGGCCGAATCAACGCCGATCGAGCAATTCGTGCTATCTCTGACGGTGTCACACCCCCTCCACCTGACACCGAAGTTCCACGGGTCACTATCACTGCGCCAGCGACCGGTACCACCGTGTCTGGTGACATCGCCGTTGAGGCCGAAGCCACTGATAACGTTGGTGTCACCAAGGTCGAGTTCTATGTCAATAATAACCTGATTGCCACCGACGAGTTCAGCCCCTACAGCTTCTACTGGGACACGACTGACGTCAGTAACAGTGACTACGCCCTGACCGCTCGGGCCTACGATGCTGCTGGCAACGTTGGCACGAGTGACCCTGTCGGTGTGACTGTCGACAACACCGTCGAAGATCCAGTTGATGATGAACCACCAGCTACACCAACCAACCTCCGCAGCACCAACGTCACCCACGAGTCAGTCAGTCTGGCCTGGAACGCCAGCACCGACAACGTTGGCGTGGAAGGTTACGAAGTGCTCCGAAACAGCAACGTCATCGCTACGGTGACTGACAGCACTTCCTACACTGACACTGGCCTGAGTGCTTCTACGAGCTATCGCTACACGGTTCAAGCTTACGACGCCGCTGGCAACATGAGTGATCCATCAAGTCCACTTAGTGTGACCACCTCTACTGCGCCTGACACTGAAGCTCCAACTGTCAGCCTCACCAACCCAGGTGACGGTGCCCTGCTGGATGGTACAGTCAGTATTACCGCCTCAGCCAGTGACAACGTTGGCGTCACCCAAGTCGAGTTCCTCATCAATGGTGATGTCATCCACACGGACAGCAGTAGCCCTTACAGCTACAGTTGGGATACTACTACTGTTAGTGACGCAGACTACACGATTCAAGCTCGTGCCTACGATGCTGCTGGTAATGTGGGCAGCAGCAGTACCATTACGGTCACGGTCGACAACGCGCCACCACCCGATGAAGAACCTCCAACCGCACCGAGCAACCTAAGTGCAACCAGTGTTGAACACAACCGTGTCGTCCTGGACTGGACTGCTAGTACCGACAACGTTGGCGTGACTGAATACCACGTCTACCGCAACGGCAGTCACCACGCTACTACCACCACTCCGGGCTACACTGACCGTAGCGTAGTCGAACGAACCGACTACACCTACTACGTCATCGCCCTGGACGCCGCTGGCAACCAAAGTGACCCGTCTAGTGAGCTAGACATCACCACGCCAGAAAAGCCTGACACCGAACCACCAACTACACCGCAGCTGAGCGCAGAGACTACCACCAGCGCCGTTGTCCTAAATTGGACAGAGAGTACTGACAACGTTGGTGTCGAAGGCTACTACGTCCAACGTGACGGCTCTACTATCGCGACTGTCACTACGACGAGCTACACCGACAGTAACGTTGCCTTCAATACCACCTACGACTACCGTGTTGTCGCCTTTGACGCTGCTGGCAACACCGCCCCATCCAACACTGTTAGTGTCACGACTGAACGTGACCCTGATGGTGACACCGAACCACCAACTACCCCAACCAACCTACGTGAAACCTACTCCCACACCCAGAACATTGACATCGCTTGGGACCCAAGCACCGACAACGTGGCCGTGGCTGGCTACACCATCTACCGTGATGGTGATCCACTCATCACTGTCAGTGGCGCCAACACTACCTCGTTTGGTGACTACACCGTCCGACCAAACGAAAGCTACACCTACCAAGTTGAAGCCATTGACACATCAGACAATACCTCCAACTTAAGCACTAGCCTGAACTCGTTTTCGCACCGACGACGGTAGGGAGGGATAGTAGGAAGTTGAAAGCTGAAAGTTGAAAGCAGGAAGCAGGAAGCAGGAAGTAGGAATCAGTAAGTAGAAAGTTGAAAGTAAGATAGTAAGTAAGCACTAAACAGCAAAGGACAAAGGCACCATCCTATGAAACATAAGCAACCAGACCAAGACAACGACACCATACCAGAGCCCTCACACAAGCAACCCAACGTTGCTCCAAAAAAGAACACCGACAAGGCCTGGACACCGCGCACCATTACTATGGTTGTCGTTGGTGCTATCCTCATCGCAGCCATTACTTGGATCACACTTGATCAGCAACGCGACCGAGTGGCTGACGTGGACTTTGAGCCAACAGAAGTCGCCATCACGGCTGATGGCTTCGCGCCCAGCACTATCTTAATACCAGCTGGTGCTGAAGTCCGCTGGGTCAACCGTGACACTGAACCCCACCAGATAGCATCTGATCCTTACCCAGAAGCTGATGGCCTAGCAGAGCTAAACTCAGGTGAAGCCTTTGGCCCAGACAGTGAATACAGCTTTACCTTCACCGAAGCTGGTGAATACGGCTACCACGACCCACTCAACCCAGAAACAACTGGCCGAGTGGTTGTGGTGGAGGAGTAGACGAAGAGGAATTAGGAATCAGGAAATAGTGAATAGCAGCCTGAAAGTGGAAAGTAGGGAGGGATAGTAGATAGCTGACAGTGCACAGTAGACAGTCGGCTGCAGGGAGAGAAGAAA
>PXAI01000290.1 GCA_003567135.1 Balneolia bacterium
CGACCCAACCCTCTGCGAAACTCTGCGACCTCTGCGGTTAACCTTCCGAGTCCGTCGCCGAATCCAGCCCGCGAGTCCAGCACATTTTGAATTTTGAATTTTTGCATTCTGAATTCTCTTCTCTTCTTGCTTATCTCGTTTTTAGTATTAAAATTGTTGTTTAACTAAAAACCGCGTCATTACATTGAAAATCCGTATTTCGTTCTTCAAAATGGTCTTGTTTACTGCCCTGATCTGGGCGGGCGTTTCGGGGTGCGCTGCATCTGAACAGTCGGCCGGGAATGCGCAGATTGAGGATTCTTCCGCGGCGGATGCGGAGCGGGCACGGCTGGAATCGCTCTACTGGGAGCGGATTAATGCTTCGCGGACGCGCTACGTGCAGGCCGAAGTGGATTTTATGACCGATATGATTGTGCATCACGCGCAGGCGCTGATTATGGCGCGGCTGGCGCCGACGAACAACGCGTCTGACCGGATTCAGCGGCTTTCCGCGCGGATTATAAACGCGCAGCAGGATGAAATCGCCCTGATGCAAAAATGGCTGCGCGACCGCAACAAGCCGGTGCCGCTGGTCGATTTTGACGGCATTGTGATGAAGGTCGTCACCGAAAATCCGGACGGCACCATTTCCGGCGATGAAGCCGGGCAAAGCCATTCAGCCGGTGGTGCGCACGGCGGATCTCCGGTTTCCCGGCACAATCATGATATGTTAGGTATGCTCACGCAGGATCAGCTTGAAGAGCTCGCCAGCGTACGCGGAAACCGATTCGACCGAATTTTTCTGATGTATATGATCCAGCACCACGAGGGCGCCGTTCACATGGTTTACGAACTTTTTGCTGCCGACGGCGCCGGAAATGATGAGGAGGCGTATCGCCTGGCGTCCGACATTTACGCCGAACAGGTCACCGAAATTGAAATGATGAAACTTATGCTGCGCGATATGGGCGAACAGCCACCCGCAAGCATTCTGCCTAACCACAATCACTGATATAACCATGAAAAGCTTCTACGTACAAGCCGTATTAATCATTATCGCCCTTGGGCTTATCAGCTGTGCCTCATCCGAGCGCGGCCACGATCAGGCGGTGGAACCGACACTTCAGCCGATCCACGAAATACCGTTCCCCGATCCCGATCCGCGTGTTGGACTCGGCGCCGGCCTGTTCGACGCTGAAGAGACCATTTGGAATATGAAGATGCTGTCCACGACGCCATCCCCTGAGGATTTCATCGGTTCGTGGAATACAGATCTGGCGTTTAAGGATAATTACGCCATCCAGGGCAGCTACAACGGTTTTGTGATCTGGGATATCTCCAATCCCGAAGCGCCGGAAGTGGTGGTCGATTTTCTGTGTCCGGCTTCGCAAAGCGACGTTTCGGTGTACGGCGATCTGCTTTTTGTCTCGGGCGAAGGCCTGGGCGGGCGACTCGACTGCGGCACCGAAGGCGTGCCGTCAGCGGTGAGTGAGGATCGTCTGAGAGGAATTCGGATTTTTGATATCAGCGACATCCGCAATCCGCAGTACATTTCGAATGTGCAAACCTGCCGTGGATCGCACACCAACTCGCTGCTGGTTGATCCTAATGATGACGAGTATGTCTATATCTACGTTTCCGGCTCCGCGCCGGTGCGGCCAGATGCGGAGCTTCCCGGCTGCAGCGACGCGTTTCCCGAGGATGATCCCGACAGCGCGCTTTTCCGCATTGAGGTAATTCAAGTGCCGGTGGCCAATCCTGAAGCCGCCCGGATCGTATCATCCCCACGAATCTTTGATGATCTTGAGGCGCCCCCAACGCACGGACTCGCACCGGAAGATCTCGCTGAAATCGAGCGTGCCCGCGAAGAGGGCGCGTTTATCGCTGAAGTAATGGGCGTTGAGCGGGTCATCAGCGGCGGATGGCTGAATCAGTTTTTAAGTCAGGTTGCGCGTGAGGAAGGCCGCACCACGCCAACCGCGGCGGATTCGCTATACCTGCGCGAAAATCTCCAGGATATGATCGATGAGATGATGGCCAGCCGTGGCCGCGGACTCGATCGCGGGCCGAATCAGTGTCATGATATCACGCTCTATCCGGAAGTGGGCCTCGCCGGCGGCGCGTGTGAGGGATACGGACTTCTGATTGATATCACCGATCCCGCCAACCCGTTCAGGCTGGATGCGGTTGCCGATTCAAACTTCGCCTACTGGCACTCGGCCACGTTTAACAACGACGGCACCACCGTAATTTTCACGGATGAGTGGGGCGGCGGAACCCAGCCAAAATGCCGCGAAACCGATCCGATGGAGTGGGGCGCCAACGCGATTTACAGCATCGAGGATGGCAAAATGGTGTTCCAGAGCTATTTCAAAATGCCTGCTCCGCAAACCAACACGGAAAACTGCGTGGCGCACAACGGCTCACTCATTCCGGTTCCCGGTCGCGACATTATGGTTCAGGGATGGTATCAGGGCGGCGTGAATATTTTCGATTTTACCGATGCTGCGAATCCGGTTGAGATGGCGTTTCACGATCGCGGACCGATCTCAGCGGAAAGTCTCGAAACGGCCGGCAGCTGGTCGATTTACTGGTACAACGGCCTGCTGATTAATTCCGAAATTGCCCGCGGCCTCGATATCTTTGATATGATACCCAGCGAGTTCATCACCGAAAACGAAATCGCCGCCTCTAAAACCGTCGTGCTGGATTACTTCAATCCCCAGGGTCAGCCCATGTTCCACTGGCCGGCATCCTTCGCGCTCGTACGCGCCTACATGGATCAGCTCGAGCGCAACCGCGAACTCGATATGCAAACGCTCACCCGTTTCCGTACCGAATTAACCCGCGCCGAAAGAACCAACGGAAGCCAGCGCGCCCAAATCCTCACCCGCCTCGCAGAAGATTTCGAAACCGCGGGCCCAAATTCCGGAAACCACGATAAGCTGATGAAATCGGCAGGAGTGTTGATGGAACTGGCGGAGATTTGAGAAGAGTTGCGGGTTTCACATTTGAAAAATAATTGGAGTTCAATGATTTTTGGCGTTGGGGATTGGTGCGGGTTTCGGGTTTTTTGCAATGGAAAAATTGTTAGGATTCAATGATTGTTAGCGTTGGAGATTGGTGCGATCTGTAGGGGCGAAAAATTTTTCGCCCCTGCAGAGGTGTTGCTCCATCCGGAGCAAGTTCTGCGAGCGGCGATTATCTTCAAATCCGCGAAAATCTCAGATTGCTAATCGCACGTCGCCGGTCGTAAATCCCCAACCCTGAATGGGGTTCAACGCCGGTAACCCCGCATCGCATGCGGGGTACGAGACGGCGTAGAACAGACGACCCTGATAAGGGTCGAACCTCGTAGTGAAACCTGGCTGACAGGAACTCTTGGAGGGTTTCTTCGAAATCGCGTAAGTTTTCAAAATTCGAAAACCCTCCAAGAGTTGTTGTGACCGTCGTTTTTTGCAGCCCGTCGGCGCAACGGTTACAAATAGCACCATTGAAACTCGGGCCTTTTTTGTACGCCATTCGCTTCGCTAAAGACGTGTTGCTCCATCCGGAGCAAGTTCTGCGAGCGGCTGTGATCTATAGATACAGAAACCGAATAATTCTTTAAGGCATCTTATAAATTGCTCATTTCCTGAGGGACTCAACACTCAAAAACTTGTGCGTCAGCCGACGTACTCAACACTGGAGCGGAGCAACATCTTCACTAATCTCAAGTCGCAAATCGCAAATCCTTGCCTCCCCCCAATAAACACTCGACCGTAATCAACAATCAATTACAAACCCCAAAGTTCTTCATCAATCCCCTTCGATTTTATATATTCCTGTTCCGCCACACTTAAAATTACAATTGATTCGACTATGCTGAACGAACCTTATCCCCTGAGCGATAAGCAGATCCGGTTCTATCGTGAGAACGGTTTTGTGAAACTGAAAGATGTTATTGAGCCGGACGTGCTTAAAGAGTACGGGGCTGAAATCACCCGGAAGGTGAAGGAGCTGAATACGCTGCATTTGCCGATGGAGGAGCGCGATACGTACCAGAAGGCGTTTCTTCAGGTGATGAATATCTGGCGTGAAAGTGCGGTTGTGGAGGAGTTTGTGCGGAGTAAGCGGCTGGCAGGAATTGCAGCGGCGCTGATGGGCACGGAGACAGCCAGGCTCTATCACGACCAGGCGCTGTATAAGGAGCCGTCAGGTGGAATCACGCCGTGGCATGCGGATCAGTTTTACTGGCCCGTGACATCCGACAAAACCGTAACCGCGTGGATTCCGCTGCAGAAAACGCCGCTTGAGATGGGGCCGCTGGCGTTTAGTAATAAGAGCCAGAACTTCACATTTGGCCGGGATTTGCCGATCAGTAACGACAGCGAGGAGAAAATCCAGCAGGCGTTAGCAGAGCAGAACTTTACGCTGACCGAAGAGCCGTTCGAGCTGGGCGAGGTTAGTTTCCATGCGGGCTGGACGTTCCACCGGGCCGGCGCCAACACTACCGATTCGCCGCGCGAGGTGATGACCATCATCTACATGGATGGCGAAATGCGGATGAAGGAGCCATCGAACGAAAACGAAAAGATGGACGCCAAATCCTGGTGTCCCGGCGTGAAGCCCGGCGAAATCATCGACAGCCCGATCAATCCGGTGCTGTATCCCTGATTATGGTTAAACCATTTCTTCGTTTATTTGTTGTAATCGCTGCTTTTCTGCTGCTTTTTAGCAGTTGTTCATCTGATGAACCCATCCCGGAATATGATCCGGACAAACTGCAGGTCACGCTTATGTTCCACCTGAACCAGGATCTGGTTCCGTATGCGCTGGCGGGGGATCACATCAGCTATGAAAGGCTCATTTCCACGCTGCTTGAATTTCCCAAACTGCCGGTGCAGATTCACATATCCGGCACGCTGCTCCATATGCTTTTATGGTCGGAAAGTCCCACGCCAGCGCTGATAATGCAGGGCGTTGAGTCGGGGCAGTTTGAACTATTGCTGAGTACGTATTCGCAGAATATCATCGCCGCCACCGCCGATTCATTGCTGAACCAGGTTCAGGTAGAGTTTCACCGGGAGCTTTTGAAGCACGTTTTTGATACCGAACCGTCAGGTTTCTGGAACGCGGAGCGCGTCTGGACCGATGACGTTGCCACCTTCATCGTGGGAACGGGCGCGCAACACGCAACGGTCGAGAAGCACATTTTAACCGATGCAGGAGTGGCGCCGGATGATCATCGTACCTGGAATTATGTCACTCAAAATGGCTCGCTGAATATCATAAAAGACGATACCGATTTTCTGGATCGCGTAAATCATGTGCTGAATACCGGCGAGACCGATCCACTGGATGAATATCTGCGTAAGCTGAAGCAGAACCCCAAAAGCGGTGAATTTCTGATCGGATACTACGAAGACGCCGAAGCGGCCGGGCTCTGGCAGTACGAAAGAGCGGATGTGCATCCCGACACGACGATGAATCGCCTGCGGGAATTGCTTACCTATTTTTCCGAATCCGATATCGTGCAGCTTACCTCTCCGTCCCGCTTTTTTGAACACGTAACGCCCACCGAATCCGACTTCCGTATTCCCGATGGCGAAGCCTCCTGGATGACTTCTTTCTCGGAATCAATGGGATATGAAAACTGGTTCGATTATTTTGCTAACAACTCTACTAAGCGCATATTTATCGATCTTTTTGACGAACTAAAGCCGGAAATCCATGAATACCATAGTTATGTTGATTTGCTTGGCGAAGAGCATCCGGCTCGCAATTTAATGAGAGAGACGATGTTTCACTATGCGGCGACATCATACGAGCTGGGCGCAAGCTGGTTCTGGACCGATGATTATGCCGGATTCCACAGAGCAAAAGACACGCGCATGTTTTTGTACGGAATTGAGATGATGAAAAACGGAGAAGAAGGCATTTTCATGAAGGATATCAACCTTGACGGATCAGAAGAGATGGTCGTTTATAAGGATGATCAGCTCATCATCCTGCAAAAAGAAGAAGCCCGGATTTTATACTGGTTTGATCTCGAATCGGGATCAGTTCTCCTGGCCAACTCTCTAACATATGATTATGAGGAACAGTACATGCCCGGAAATCGCCGTATGCCTGAACTGCAGGGCGGCACATCCTCATACACCTGGCTTGGGGATAACGCCGTACTTCCCGAAATCAGCGAAATGGGCTTCAGGCTAAGGGGAACGGGTCCTGATTTATTTGTGAATGATGTGTTGATTTCCAAATGGAACCTAAATTCACACAACGCTGAGCAGATGACCGCCGAATGGGAGTCCGCCGATTCAGAAAAACACGTAACACTAAACATGATGTGGGATGAAGGCCTGGTATTCGAATGGAATATTGATCACAACAATTCAAACCAGAGCGAATATCCGGTAAAGATAGCCCAGACATTTTTTCCCGAACCCTGGCAAACACTGAAATACGACCCTGATGGGTTATCACGCCAGAATATTGAGGATGGTTTTAGCATTACAAACAATGAAACAGGCCGGGGGTTATCGGTGATATGGGATGTTGAGCCAGCAGAAATCACATCTTCTAACATTCTTTTCGGGATACGAGAAGAGTTGCGGTTTTCCGGGGATATGGATGATGATTCTGCTGTGAAAATTCGGTTTCGAGTTTTTTCGGGTCAGTTTTAACCGCAGAGTAAACGGAGTGAAGCGAAGATGTCGCTCCGCTCCAGTGTTGAGTTTTGAATGTTGAGTTCGCCACAAAATGAGCGATAAAGATTGGAAAATAGGAACTGCTTCGGTTTTTGGATCTTAAGATAATTGTCGATCGCAGAACTTGCTCCGGATGGAGCAACACGTCTGTAGCACAGCGTAAGACGTACATCAAAAAGGCCCGAATTGAGGTTGAGCTATGGATTACCATCGTATCGACGGGCCCGGAAAAATGCCGGTAACAAAAACTCTTGGAGGGTTTTCGGTTTTGGGGTAGTCAGGCGATTTCGAAGAAACCCTCCAAGAGTTCCCACCAGCGAACGTACCACGAAGAGGTTCGACCCCTCCGGGGTCGCCAATTCATCGCCGTTTCCTACCCCGCATGCGATGCGGGGTTACCGGTGTTAAACCCCGTTCGGGGTTTGGGGGTTTGAGATCGCATCAAACTCCAACGCTAACAATCATTGAATCCTAACAATTTTTCCATTGCAAAAACCCGAAACCCGCAACAATCTTCCCTCCTAAAAAACATTTCTTCCGCTAAACGCTTTACTAAGCGTGGCGTCGTCGATGTATTCCAGTTCGGTTCCCATGGGGATTCCGTGGGCGATGCGTGTGATTTTGACGCCGAAAGGTTTGATCATTTTGTTGATGTAGTAGGATGTAGCTTCGCCTTCTGCGTCGGGATTAAGTGCGAGGATGATTTCTTCGATCTCCTCTTCGTCGCTGCTAACGCGTTTTACGAGCTCTTTTATGCGGATGTCATCCGGGCCGACGCTGTCAAGCGGGGAGATTACGCCGCCCAGAACGTGGTAGCGGCCGCGGAATTCGTTGGTCTTTTCTATAACATACACATCACGCGGCTCTTCAACAACGCAGACGATATTCGCAGTACGTTTTTCTGAGCGGCAAATGGCGCAGGGATCCTCATCGGTAATGTTGTAACAGGTGCCGCAGTACCGGATTTTCTTCTTGAGGTTTACCAGCGTTTCGGCCAGCTGCATTACGCGCTGTTCATCCTGCTTGAGCAGATGCATAGCCAGGCGCTGCGCCGATTTTCGTCCCATTCCGGGAAGGCGGGCGAGTTCCTCAATGGCCCGTTCAAGCGTTTCGGAGGTTAGCTGCATGAAGGATTGTTATTCGGAATAAAGCGATTAAAGGCCAAATTTGCTGAGATCCATTCCGGGAAGTCCGCCGCCGGGCAGGAAATCTTTGGTCACTTCTGCCATTTTCTGCTTGCCGGCCTCATCGGCTTCACGCAGCGCTTTATTCACGCCGGCAATGATCAGATCTTCCATCATTTCAGGATCTTCCTTGTCGATGATATCCGGGTCAAGTTTGATCTTGAGCACTTCGCGGTTTCCGTTGGCGGTTACTTTTACCATTCCACCGCCGGCTTCAGCGGTGATTTCGAGTTCTCCGAGCTTGTTTTTGGCTTCCTGCATTTTCTGCTGGAATTCATTCATCTTGCCAAAAAGGTCAGCCATGTTGGGTTGCATAATTTCTCCGTTTACTAAATCCGTGTTTAAAATTGATGTAATTGTTCAGCGCGCCTCAGCGTTCACTGAAATCCAGCTCGGCACCGAACAGGTCAACGATAATTCGCAGCTGGTCGTCTTTTTCGAGCAGTTTTTTGTACCGGTTGTAGGGATCGGAATCGTCCTGCTCCGGATCGGGCTTTCTCACGCGCGGCCGTAATCTCAGCGTATACCCGCCCAGCGTGGACGCCAGTTTTTGCGAAATCGTGCTCTGATGCTCCTCCACGAGTTTGGAAGCCAGCTCGTCATTGCATTCCAGCACCAGCTCCCGGTTTTTCAGGTTCGCGGGTCGCGTATTCGTAAGGCTAACGCAAACGTAGCCGGGCAGCACTTTCTCCAGCTCGCTCAGGCAAACGCTCCACTTTTCCTTGATATCGTGTAGATAAACCGTTTTGGCCTCGCCGTTTTCCTGCTCATTCTGATCCGGCGAAGGATCGGTTTTGATGGCCAGATTTCCGTCGATCATTCCGGTTTCAGGCTGATCATCCGGTTTTTTTGTGGAGACGGCGTTGTCGCCGACGCGCGTCAGGCGGTTTCGGGTTCTGCTCAGCGAGGGTTTTCCGAAAAGATCTTTTTTGGGCGTCGCTGGCGCAGGCGGCGTTGATGTGGTTTGTGCCGTTGTTCCGGAGTTTCCGCCATAGGAAGCTCCGGAAGATGCCGGCCGGTTTGCCGAGCTCTGGTGCTTCACTTCGGGCTCGGAAGTCGCGTTAACCTGCGCAGTTTGTCCTGAGGATGCGTTTCCGCTCATGGACTTGAGCTCATGAAGCAGGGACGCCAGTCCGTCGGTTTTTTCCATCCGGATCAGCTTCAGGATGGTCATTTCCAGTAAAATCCGGGGCTGATGCGCATCGCGTACCTTAAATTGTGCCTCATGCACCAGATGCAGCATTCGCAGCAGGTCGTCATCGCTGAAGTTTGCTGCGGCTTCCATCAGGCGCTGTTTATGTTCCTTGCTGACGTCAATCGCGAAAAGGTTACGCTTATCTTTGGCGAGCGTCAGGTTTCGCAGATGTTCGGTCAGGCTGATCAGAAATTCCTGAGTATCGTGGCCTTCATAGAGCAGGTCGCTTACCAGCTTGATACCGCCGGTGGTGTCTTTATCGCTCACAAAATCCATCAGCTGAAACAGGCGGTCCGACCCGACTACGTTCAGCGCATCCAGCATAGCCTGATGCTTGATTTCGGTGCCGCAAAACGCGATCACTTGATCCAGAATCCCGAGTGCGTCCCGAAGGGCGCCATCCGCCTTGCGGCCGATAATGTGGAGCGACTCATCGTCAATGGTGATTTTTTCCGTATCACAAATGGCCCGGAGACGATCCACAATTTCGGAAACCTGAATGGACCGGAAATCAAACCGCTGCACGCGGGAGAGGATCGTGGGCAGTACCTTGTGCGGCTCGGTCGTGGCAAAAATGAAAATCGCGTGCGCAGGAGGCTCTTCGAGCGTTTTCAGCAGGGCATTGAACGCCGATTTGCTGAGCATGTGAACCTCATCAATAATGAAAATCTTGTAGGTCCCGCTTTGCGGCGGAACGCGAACAGCTTCCCGGATTCGCTGGGCATCCTCAACCTTGTTGTTGGAGGCCGCATCCACTTCGATAATGTTGAGCGTGTTGTTCAGCGCCTCGCCGTCAACGTCGGTCGAAATCCCGTTGATCGTGCGTGCAAAAACCCGTGCCATCGTCGTTTTGCCAACGCCCCGCGGTCCGCAGAAAAGATAGGCGTGTGAAATCCGGTTATTCTTGATGGCGTTTTTAAGCGTGCTGCTCACATGTTCCTGAGAAACAATATCTTCAAAAGAGACAGGACGGTATTTTCGGGTTAAGGCTTTGTATTGTTCAGACATTTCTGACGCGTATTTTCCGGATGCTGGTTCAGGCTTAAAAGGTACAAAAAAAATGCACAAATTAATTGTCTGATCGGGTATCAGTTTGGGATGATGTGGGGGGTGGCGCGTTTTTTACAAACGTGCTGCTCCATCAAGAGCAGGTACTCTTTGGTGGCGTTTGTGTTCGGAATCTGAAATTGCATTTGTATCGGCAACGGTGGGTTTCAACCCACCCGTTGTTTGACCTATCCGGTATTTGATTTGGGTGTTTTTTGACAGTGCAGGTACATGAGATATACTTCCTGTTTCCTGAAGTTATACCTATTACAAACATTGTTCGCAGAACTTGCTCCGGATGGAGCAACACGTCTGTAGACAAAAAAACGCCCCCCAAAAAACAATTCCGATTTTTCCCACCATGAATTTTTTTTGTAAGGATTTCCATTCCCGCGTATTGGTAAAAAAAATCAATCCAATTCTAAAATTATGGCCGATACATATACCCAGATATTTATTCAGATCGTATTTGCAGTACAAAACAGAAAATGTCTGATTCATCCGGATTGGGAGGAGGATATCTACAGAAAAATTACAGGTATTGTGCAGGGTAAATCTCACAAGATGATAGCTGTGAACGGCATGCCGGATCATATCCATATTTTTATTGGATACCGGCCTGTGGATCAGATGTCTGAGCTTGTGAAGGTCATCAAGGGTGAGACGACAAGGTGGATCAGGGAAAACGGTTACGTGCAAGGTCAGTTCAGATGGCAGGAGGGATATGGCGCTTTTTCGTATAGTAAAACCCATGTGGATAGGGTGTATAATTATGTGATGAACTAGAAGGAGCATCATAAGAGGGTTTCGTTCAGGAAGGAGTATCTGAGGTTTTTGGAGAGGTATGGTATAGGTTATGATGAGCGGTATGTTTTTAAGGAGGTTTTGTAGGTGGCTCTTGGGCTCTTAGTTGCGCTCCTGGCGGAGCGCTTACTACGGGGTGGGTGCACGGTTACAAACGTGCTGCTCCATCCGGAGCAGGTTCTCGTTGAAGTGGATTGTGGTTGAAGATAAAGAGGTGAGTCTTCGGGTAGTCTTTGCTGGGTTGTGCCGGGGAGTTGATGGGTATCAGGTTAGCTGGCTGAGTTAGAAAGATAGCATCGGTTACGTTATGGTACCAGGTCGGAGCGTTACTTCCCGGGCTCACGGTTATAAACGTGCTTCTCCAGCCGGAGCAGGTTCTCGATTGGGGATCATGTTTGAAACCGAAATCAAACTCGTGGCACTGCGGTTCGGCGATGTGCGAGCCGGCATACTGCCGGAAGCCGCTTATACCGGCCTTTTACGAGCAGGCTGCATGAGTGTAATATACTTTCAATCGTATCGATATCAGTGAACTTCAGTACACCTGTGGCGACACATCCACAAAAAAATCGCCCTTGCCGGTTGTAACGGCTAAGGGCGATACATTGATTTTCCAAACTGCCATCGTGTGAATGGACGACAGGCATGTTCAGTGTTCTATCCTTTGAGGAAAGATAAGAACATCTTTTTGTTCCGTTCTTTGCTTTTCAGGATCAGAAGCGGAATGCTGAACTGATAGTTCGCCATACGGTCGGGAAGTTTATCTTTGAGCATGCTCAGCATCGTAGAACGTGCTTTCGACCAGACAACGATCAGGTCTGTTTGGTTTGTTATACAGAGATCGTAGATGTTGTCAGACATTTTTCCGTCTTCCTGAAGCGTCAGCTCAACGTCAAGATCGTCGACTTTCTTAAATTCCTCCTGAAACGCGGCTTTTTTGTTTTTGACATCTTCGTCAATCTTTTTCATGGTTTTTTTATCCGGCATGTACGGGAAGTACTGCTTGGGATAATCAAACAGATGCTGTGCAACGACCTGCCCCTTTTGTTCTTTTACCATTTCCAGCGCAAATTTCGTAGCCCACACAGACTGTTCCGAAAAATCGACGGGAACGGTAATGCTATCGAGGCTTTGGCGGGCTGTCTCAGGAACGAACAGCACCGAGCACGGCACATATTTCACCACGCGGCGGGCAAGTACGCCTTCACCTTTGTAAGCATTCTTTTTCCCGAGAATCAGGAGGTCCGGCCAGTCAGCTTCCATCATTTTGATGATCTGGTCGGTTGCGCTTCCTTTACGCATCAGAATACCGGTTTCGATATCCTTGTGCGTAAACTTCTCGTCGATCGTTTCCTGAACCTGCTTTTCCATCAGGTCATACAGATCTTCTTCGCTTTCAAGCTCGGGAAACTCTTCAATCAGATTGTGAAGCGTTCCCACCGATTGAACCACGTGCAGAAAATGTATCGATTCAGGTTTAAGCCTTTCGGCTAAAAAGTTGAC
>PXAI01000359.1 GCA_003567135.1 Balneolia bacterium
AAGGCCGGAGGCCGCAGTTACTGTCGCTCGCGGGACGCGAAGCGACGGCATGCGCACATGTCACGCTCAAAGCGTGATATGGCTAACTTGAGCCTCTGGTTCGACCCAAGTATCCATGCGATAACGAAAAGCCGGAGTAACTCCTGCTAATCTCCCGAGCGAGATAACTGCTTCAATTATGGGAACACAAATTATAATTTCTCTTCACCGCAGCGCCCAAGGGCATCATTGAGAATCTTCTTGCTTATGCGAAAGTCGGTTTTTTCAATTGCTTTGATGAATGGGCCAATGGATGATATATGGCCTTTGTGCTTTGCAATAATGAGCACACCTACAGTGCCTGTGATCGCAATTCCCAACTGCTTTGCCTCCTTCCTGCCTTTGTTGTCATCGATGATGAGAAGGCAATTTTCATATTCAAGCGCCAGTGCCAATGCACTTGCTTCACCGAGATCTAACCGGAATTCGAGCAGTTTTTGGTAGATCGGGTTTATGGGGTTCTTGATTTCAATAAATGAGGGGAGTGCCTGACCAAATTCTTTTGCCACAGCAGAAGTAATCAAAATGGATCCGAAAAGCGAATGTAAAAGCTCCATCAGCCTCAACTTGTCCATCAAGATCAAGCAACTCGTATCAGCTACTATAATCCTCTGCATTCTTGATGTCATCATCGAGGTCGTCCTCGGTCATTTCGAAAAGATTGACACCATAGCGACCCAAGAGTTCCATGAAGGTGCGCTTTGATAGGCCTACCATCTCGGCAGCCTGGCCCATGGACAATTTCCCTTTTTCGTAGAGGCGGGATGCCAGCCACATTTTGGCTTCGGTTTCATCCAAGTCCAAAGAATCGGGAAGATGAACTTGTATTGTTCTCATGGCATTTGTTTTTACATGGATGTACCAAAGATAGCGATTTTTGTACAGATAAAAACCCCGCCAATCGCTTAGCGGTGGTGCCGCGCACATGCTCGCGTCTCGCGAGCATGGCTAACTTGAGCCTCCGGCTCGTCTTTGAAAGGCCGGAGGCCGGAGTTGCTGTCGCTCGACCCCGCTTTGCTTACGGTCAGGCGGGACGCGAAGCGACTGCGCAGCGCCCACGCTCGCGTCTCGCGAGTGTGGGTAACCGGAGCCTCCGGCTCGATTTCCAAGGCCGAAAGCCTGACTTAGCGATACCATTGTGAAGACATGATTATTTATTCAGCCCACCGATTATTTCACAGCTAAGCAAAGGGTTATATTTTATTTTCATTGCGTATCTTTCGATAATGAGCTCAAATCGAAAAACATCACCTGACGAAGCATATTTTGTCACCCTCACCATTATGGGATGGGTTGATCTCTTTTCGCGTGAGTGCTACAGAAGGATTGTGGTCGAAAATTTACAGCATTGCCAACGGCATGAGTCCTTAGAGATTTTTGCCTACGTCATCATGAGCAATCACATCCATATGATAGCCCGGAGGAATGGCGCCGATTTAAATGAAGTTCTCGGTCGTTTCAAGAGCTATACAGCTAAAAAGTTTATTACAGAAATCGAAAAAAGCCCCTTGGAAAGTCGGAAGTCATGGCTTTTAAGCCAGTTCAAACACTTCGCCGCTACTAGGGAGCAGTATAGCAACTACCACGTGTGGAATTACGAAAATTACCCAACCTTACTGTACTCCCATGAGGTATTCATGCAAAAGCGTGAGTATATACACATGAATCCCGTTCGCGCGGGTATTGTGGTGGATGTAACGCATTACCTCTACAGCAGTGCATCCCCCGACAGTCCTTTAAAGGTGGATGAGTTTTAGTAGGGGAAGTGACGGCGCTGTGCCCATCCTCGCGTCTCGCGAGCATAGCTAACTTGAGCCTCCGGCTCGTAAGGCCGGAGGCCGCAGTTACTGTCGCTCGCGGGACGCGAAGCGACGGCATGCGCACATGTCACGCTCAAAGCGTGATATGGCCAACTTGAGCCTCCGGTTCGTTTATTTAAGGCCGGAGGCCGCAGTTGCTGTCGCTCGCGAGACGCGAAGCGACTGCGCTGCGCGACTGCGTCAGTTCCCCGAAGGCTCATCCACCAACTTCCGCAACTCCTCTTCCAGCGGTTTCCTGAACACCACCTGCCCGTCGAAGACGTCCATCACGATGGGTTCTTCTTTGGTGACGGTGCCGGCGAGCAATTGCTTGCTGAGCTGGTTGAGGACTTCCTTCTGGATGAGGCGCTTCACCGGGCGGGCGCCGAACTGCGGGTCAAACCCTTTTTCCGAAAGGTAGGCCACGGCCTCTTTGCTCGCGCTGAAGGTGATGCCTTTCTCTTCCAGTTTTGCGGCAAGCATGGCCACCTGCAGGCGGACGATGCTCTTGATGTCTTTTTGCGAAAGCGGGCTGAACATGATCACCTCGTCGATGCGGTTGAGGAACTCGGGGCGCATGGCTTTCTTGAGCAGGCCGAATACCTCGGTGCGGGTTTGCTCGGCGGTCTCCTCGTCGAAGCGGTCTCGAATACTTCTTTTACTATTTTGACCTTTTCAATCAGAACATAGGAGGTTAACTGGTACATTAAATGACACTGAAACAATATTTGGATCAGACATATTTCGAATGATAATATGTTCACCAACCTCATTTTGAAATACTGATAAATTATCAGAACTTCGAACTAATCTGTGCATATACTTTTCATCGAGAAAATTGGCTGAATGAAAGTTAGCTATTCTTTCAAGTAGAATTTTAAGGCCCACCTCAAATGGCGAATTATCCGATCTTAAATGCTCCGGATCAGAGGTAATATGAATGAT
>PXAI01000167.1 GCA_003567135.1 Balneolia bacterium
AAATGTTTGAAGTAAACACCAAAAAGAAAGACCGGACTCTCTTTGATAACGCACCGGCCGGCCGATGAAACTGACTTTTTTAGGAACAGGCACATCAATGGGCGTTCCGGTAGCCGGAGGCTTTGGAAAACGGTTCCCCTCAGGTGATTCACGCGATGACCGCTACCGAACCTCAGCATGGATACAAACCGATGAAACTTCCATTGTGATCGATACCGGGCCGGAATTTCGCCTTCAGACGCTCCGCTCCGGAATTAAGCATATCGACATGGTGCTGTACACGCATCATCACACCGATCATATTGCGGGCATTGATGACCTGCGCCCGTTTTGCTACATGCAAAAAACGTCCATTCCGGCTTACACCACGCGCGAGTGTCAGGAATTTATCCACCGGCGTTTCGACTACATGTTTGGTTCCGGGAAAACGCCCGGCTCGGTAAATCTCGATCTGAACGTAATTGAGGAACCTCTTCAGTTCAGGGATTGTACCATCACACCGCTTCCGGTTGATCACAACTCGGTTCCGGTAATCGGGTTCAGGATAAACGATCTGAGCTACGTAACGGACGCGAAAATCATCCCCGAAAAAACGAAGGAGCTGATTCGCGGCTCAAAAGTGCTGGTTCTGAACGGATTGCGCTGGGAGCCGGATCACCCAACGCACTTTACCATTCCGCAGGCTGTGGAGCTCGCCACCGAGCTTGAAATTCCGATGACCTACCTCGTTCACATATCCGGCTATGTGCTGCATGCGGAAGTAAGTCCGAAACTGCCGGATCACGTGCGATTGGCGTACGATCAGCTTTCCGTGGATCTCTGATCCCGGTAAAACTACTTGTATTCGCCGAGTCCGCGTTCGTCTATTTTATCAACCAGCTGCTTAACCTGCTGCGCGCTGTCGAGCCGGCATATCATGATAGAATCGTCGGTTTCGACTACGCCCACGCCCTGCATTCCAATTACTGCGATCATTTTTTCGCCGCGGGAGGAAACGTAGCAGTTCTGGGAATTTTCGAACAGCACGGGTTTTGATGCTTCCGTAACGTTTCCATGTTCGCCTTTTTCAGCCAGTTCATAGATTGCCATCCAGCTTCCCACGTCGTTCCAGCCAAACTCGGCGGGAATTACGTGAACCGCATCGGCTTTTTCCATGATGCCGTAATCAATTGAAATACTGCTTACAGCGTGGAAAAACGTGTTCAGCGCTTTATCAGAATCTTTGGGATACGATTTTCTGAACTTTTCAATTTCGCGGTACGTCAGCGGCATGTGTGTTTTGAACGCATCCAGAATGGCGTTGGTACTCCAGATAAAAATCCCGCTATTCCAGTAAAAATCTCCGGATTCAAGAAATGTAACGGCCGTTGGAAGATCAGGTTTCTCTGCGAATGTTTTTACCAGACAAACAGGATTTCCCGCAACTATCTCACTGCTTTCCTCATCGGTCTGGATGTAACCATATCCCGTTTCAGGGCGGTGCGGTTTGATTCCGATTGTAAGCAGGCAACTGTCTTTCTCTGCTTTTTGCAGCGCCGTCTCAAGAATTCCCTGATATTTTTCCTCATCCCTTATATAATGATCTGACGGCAGCACCATCATCGACGAATCAGGATCACGATCTTTGATAATGGCCGCGGCGGCACCAATGCAGGGCGCCGTGTTCTTAGCAACCGGCTCGCCTATGATATTCTCTTCCGGAATATCCGGCAACTGCTCTTTTACGAGTCCCGTATAGGAATCATTGGTGACGATAATCGTGTTTTCGGGCGGGACCAGGCCGCGAACTCTTCGTGCGGTGGCCTGAAGCATGGTTTCATCGCCAATTAAATTCAGAAACTGCTTGGGTTTTGCGATGCGGCTTTTGGGCCAGAAGCGGGTGCCGGATCCACCGGCCATAATCACTATATATCTCATGATTGTGGAAAAGAAATTTGGTCGATAATCACGCTAAGCATTAGCAGAAAAATGCGCTTAACGCTAACATCAAATAATTACGGGTCAATTAATTTCACGCCTAAGGTAAGAAATTCTGACCTCATCCCGAACCGTGACTGTCAATCGGCGTAATGATTTCAGCCGTTGCCGTTTTTTCCGTTCGGGCTGACCTGCAGCGTAAACGTAAACGTGGTTCCTTTTCCGGGGGTGCTGTCCACCTTCAACCGCTCTCCGTGTGATT
Source organism: Balneolia bacterium (assembly GCA_003567135.1). Taxonomy (GTDB): domain Bacteria; phylum Bacteroidota; class Rhodothermia; order Balneolales; family Cyclonatronaceae; genus PXAI01. The sequence goes on from PXAI01000167.1 coordinate 2,180, forward strand.
CCAGAATGTGCTTCACAATGGCCAGGCCAAGTCCCGTTCCGCCCTTATCTCTCGAACGCGATTTATCCACCCTGAAAAAACGTTCGGTAACCCGGTTGAGATCGCGCTGGTCTATCCCAATTCCAGTATCGCGCACAAATACCCAAACTTTAGGGTCCATCCTGTGATAGCCTTTCAATCCGATGGTGACTTCACCGCCGGGTTTGTTGTACTTGATCGCGTTTTCAATCAGATTTACAAAAACCTGCCTCAGCTGATTCCGGTCAGCGTTTACTTTCAGATCGGGATCAACATCCAGCATTTTGATCTCAACGCTTTCTTCCTCGGCTTTGTACTGCAGCGTTTCGATGACCTCAAGCATGATATCGCGCAGGTTCGTTGCCGTAATATTCGATTTCAGCTCACCGGTTTCCAGCTTGGCAATTTCCATCAGATCGCGCGTAAGTACGGTAAGCCGGTTCACGTTTCGCATCGCTTTCTTCAGAAACTCCCGATTAACTTCCTCGTCCTCAAGGGCGCCGTCGAGCAGCGTTTCAAGAAATCCCTGGATGGCAAAAATGGGCGTTTTTAACTCATGCGATATATCCCCGATGAAATCCTTCCGGTAGTTTTCCAGTTTCACCAGGCGCTGGAGCTCTTTCTCAATCGTATTTGAAGTGCGGATTGTTTCTGCGAGGATCAGATCGAGTTCGTCTCGCGGCGGCATGGCAGATTCATCAATAACCTCAAACTGCCTGCTGTTGATTGCCCTGAGCAAAATCGTGAGGCGGGTCATGCGCGCTTTTACGGTAAAATGGATTACCGTTGCAACCACCACAAGCACCATAAAAGCCACGCCCGTGGCGTAAGACAGCGCGATGTACCAGTCGGTGAGAAGCAGCCCCAAAAGGAACACGGCCACCAACACACCCACTGCTGAATGTAAACTAATCCTGTAAGCCAGTGACTGCATCTCTAACCTGTTGCTGAATCTTTATTAGTCTCTGAAACGGTAGCCTACTCCCTTAACCGTTTCAATGTAATCCTCGCCGATTTTTTCCCGGATTTTGCGAATATGGACATCAACCGTTCGATCGATAACGTAGATGTTATTTCCCCATACCTCGTTCAAAAGCGACTGCCGGTCGAGCACCTTCCCTTTGCGGCTCGCGAGAAAATAGAGCAACTCGAATTCCTTCTTTGGCAGGGTAAACTCTTCTTCTCCCCTCAGTACAATGTACCGGTCGCGATCGATCGTAAGATCATGAACCTGAAGAATATCGATCTGGTTTTGCTCCTGCCTGTAGCGCCTGAGCACCGCTTTAATCCGGCTTACGAGCTTGCTGGTGCCGATAGGTTTTGAGAGGAAATCATCGGCTCCAAGATCAAGGCCCTGCACTTCGATGTTTTCATCTCCGCGGGCGGTCAGAAACACGATGGGCTTATTTTTCAGGGCATCATTTTTCTTCAAAACCTTACAAACCTCTATGCCGTCCATTTCCGGCATCATAATATCGAGAATAATCAGGCTGGGATTGTGGGACAGAGCCAGCTGGATCCCCTCTTTACCATTGTCTGCAGTAATTACTTCGAAACCCTGCTTTTTGAGGTTATAAGCTATCAGATCAAGCAAGTCCTGTTCGTCGTCAACAACAAGAATTTTTTCTTTTGGCAAAATATTTCTTTTGGTGGACATCAGTATATCGCCGATATATTACGCAAGGCTTTGCTTTGATGGTAGTGCCTCATCGTTATCAAATTGTTATTATGTTTGCAGAATCACTTCGAGAGCAACCTGAGGGCGATTTTCAGTAATGCCGAGACATCTCCCGAATTCCCGTTTTCCTTGAGCGCCTGCTGAACGGCTTTTTGAGCCTCGCCGCGACGATACCCAAGCGACTCCAGCGCTGAAATGGTTTCTGATGATGCGCTGCCGGTTTTCGCAAATTCCTCTGATCCGCCGATGGCTCCCATTTTATCAGCCAGCTCCAGCGCGATGCGTTCTGCGGTCTTTTTTCCGATGCCCGGTACGCGCGCCAGGCTTACGGCGTCCTGACGCCCAATCGCTTCTATCAGCTGATCGTATGGCATCCCGGATAATATGCCGAGCGCAAGTTTTGGGCCGACGCTTTTTACGGTGATCAGCTTTTCAAAAAGATCTTTTTCCTGAGAAGCGGTAAATCCAAAAAGACGCTGTTCAGAATCTGTGAAATGATGATAGATCAGCACTTTAACTTCGGTTCCGGCAGATGGCAGCACCGAAAGCGTTTGCGTGGATACGCCCACCTGATAGCCCACTCCGTTTACGTCCACCACGATGTGGGATGCTTTTTTCTCGGCCAGAATTCCGTTTAGATATGCGATCATAAAAACTGTTCTGAATTATTTTACCCGGTCGGGATTCGACTCAACAAAAGCCGCCCAGCCTTTCTTTCCGCGGCGTCCGGGTTTCATGGGATTTTGATTTATTACGTCTTTGCCGCCCCGTACCGAATGGCACCACGCAACCGCCAGCGCGTCGGTTTCATCATTTCCGAGCTCCTGATCGGGCATATTTACGAGCCGCGCCAGCATGTAGGCGACCTGCCCTTTATCGGCATTTCCATTTCCGGTAATCGCCTTCTTTACGGCTTTGGGGTAATATTCCGTAACGGTGATGTCCTCATTCACGATTGCCAGAATGCACGCCGCCTGGGCGCGGCCGAGTTTCAGCATAGCCAGCGGATCTTTTCCGTAAACGGGCGTCTCCACGGCACATTCCTGAGGATTATACTTTCTGATCAGCCGGGTGACTTCATCCTGAATCAGCTTGAGGCGATCGGCGTGATCCTCGAGTTTTTCCGCCCTGATCAGCCCGCATTCAAGAGCTTCAAACCGGTTATCGATGCACTTCAGAACGGCATAACCCGTTTTCCGTGAACCGGGATCAAGCCCCAGAATTATGCGGGATGCTGATGACATTCAGGGTTCAGTCTATTCATTTCCGTCTTTGAGCGCGTTCAGCTTCTCCAGCTCAGCCATAAGCTGCTCGCTGATGCCGTTCGTGCTGAAACCGCCGTCGTGGAATAAATTCTGCATCGTTACTTTTCGCGTGAGGTCTGAGAAAAGCGTCACGCAGTAGTCGGCGCACTCGTCAGCGGAGGGATTACCGAGCGGCGCGAGACGGTCAGCAAATTCGTACATGCCATCAAATCCTTTGATGCCGGCTCCGGCTGAGGTGATGGTAGGGGCCTGGGATACGGTATTCACGCGAATGCCGCGGCTTCCAAGCCTGCTGCCAAAGTTCCGGGCGATACTTTCGAGAAGCGCCTTGGCGTCGTTCATATCCGAGTACTTCGAGAAAATCCGCTGAGCGCCGATGTAGGAAAGCGCAACTACGCTTCCGCCATCATTCAGAATATCTTTTTTCACGGCGGTTTGCAGAATCTTATGTAAGGATACCGCTGAGATATCGAGCGACTGCTGCACGTAGTTGTAATCCAGATCGGTGTATTCGCGCTTTTTTCTTACGTTTGGCGACATTCCGATGGCGTGCAGGATAAAATCGACATTGCCGAGTTCATCTTTCACTTTATCCATGAGTGCCTCAACTTCCTCAATTTTGGAGACATCACAAGGAATGATCGGCGCGCCGGTTGATTCAGAAAGCTTTTCAAGCGTACCCAGCCGAAGCGCAATTGGCGCATTTGAAAGCGCAAATGTTGCGCCCTCACGCTGACAGGCCAACGCCACCCGCCATGCGATACTGCGGTCGTCGAGCGCGCCAAAAATTAAACCCTTTTTTCCTTTCAGTAATCCATATCCATTGGTTGAACTCATAAATTCACAAATCTTATGTTAGTAATGATCTTTAAAACGAATCAATGCTTTAAAATCCGAATGTGATGATTACAATCCGGATGTGCAATAAAATCTGTCGGAATATAAGGAATTACCAATAAGATATGGCTGATTTCAAAACAGATTAGGGTTGCCGGGCCATAATTTCAGATCATCCAGACAAAATCTGCTGAACCTTTCCTCACACATAGTTTTAACTGATTGAAGGAAAAAATAAACGTTGAGAAATACATTTATTCTCGGTATTTTTCGTGACTTTGCAACTTTGAAAGCAATCTGTACTAAATTAATGTTTGAGGATCTCTCAACCAAATTGCAGTCCACGTTCAAATCGCTGAGCGGGCAGGCAAATATTACCGAACTTAATATCGCGGATTCGATCCGTGAGATTCGCCGTGCGCTTCTGGATGCCGACGTCAATTACGAAGTCGCCAAGGAATTCACGCGTAAAGTTAAGGATGAAGCCCTTAACGCGAAGGTTCTGCAAAGTGTTTCGCCGGGACAGCAGTTTACCAAAATCATCTATGATGAATTGACCCACATTCTGGGCCAGGAAAAAGAAGAGATCCGTTTTGCCACCACCCCTCCGACCGTAATTCTGATTGCGGGTCTTCAGGGTTCAGGTAAAACAACGTTTGCCGGCAAACTTGCCAAGTTGCTGAAAGATCAGAAGCACTCACCGATGCTCGCCGCCGCCGATGTTTATCGTCCGGCCGCCATCGAACAGCTTAAAACCCTCGCTGGACAAATTGATGTTCCGGTTTTTTCTCTTGAGGAGAAAAATGCGGTTAAAGTAGCCAAAGGCGCTCTCGCCGAGGCACGCAAAAATGCTTGTGATGTGCTGATCATCGATACGGCAGGAAGAATGCACGTCGATGAGAACATGATGAACGAGGTTGCCGAGATCAAGGATACGGTTAACCCGAATGAAATTCTTTTTGTTGTTGATTCCATGACGGGTCAGGACGCCGTGAATACCGCGCGCGAATTTGACACCCGCATTGATTTTGACGGCGTAGTTCTGACCAAACTTGATGGCGACACCCGCGGCGGAGCGGCACTTTCGATCCGTACCGTGGTTGACAAGCCCATCAAATTTATGAGCACCGGTGAAAAACTGGATGCCATTTCCGCGTTTTATCCCGACAGGATGGCACAGCGGATTCTGGGTATGGGTGATGTTGTTTCACTCGTGGAAAAAGCCCAGCAGGAATTCGACCAGGATCAGGCGCAGCAGTTGCAGGATAAAATCCGGACTGACAGCTTCGACCTGAACGATTTTTATAAGCAAATACAGCAGATCAAGAAAATGGGTTCCCTTTCTGATCTGGCCGGTATGATTCCGGGAATAAGTCAGCAAATCAAAGATGTAGAGATCTCTGATGACGCCCTGAAACCTATTGAGGCGATTATTTCGTCTATGACCCCTGAAGAGCGGTCGGAACCAAAAATTTTGAATGCAGCCCGCAAACGACGCATTGCCAAAGGCTCAGGAACATCGGTACGTGAAGTCAATGATCTGATGAAGCAATTCAGCCAGATGAAAAAGATGATGAAGACGATGACCAAAATGAGCAAAATGGGGCGTGCCATGCAGGGCCTGAAAAACCTTTATAAACAAGGAAAAGTATAATCAATCTCAACCGATACGGGCATTGCGGCTTGTGTCGGCTGTATTTTTAAACGGTAAAGAAAGCGAATAACAGGAGATAAATCTTGGTAAGAATCAGATTACAACGCCACGGCCGCAAGAAAGCTCCCTACTATCATATAGTAGCAGCTGATCAGCGGAAAAAACGTGACGGTCGCATTATTGAGGACCTCGGCCGGTACAATCCGGGCCAGAACCCGGCTATGGTAAAGCTCGACATCGAGCGTGCCGCATACTGGGTAAGAAACGGTGCTCAGCCTTCGGAAACTGTAAAACGTCTGCTTCGTAAAGAAGGCGTTTACTACCGCCTCCACCTGGAGCGCTGGAACAAAACTCCCGAAGAAATTGAAGAAATCATTTCACAGTGGAAAGCTGACAAGAAAAGCGAAGCCGCCAGTGCAACCTCAAAAGAGGCTATGCGTGAGCGCCTGAAAGCAGAAGAAGCAGCTTACCAGGAAGAAATGAAGAAGAAAGCCGAAGAGGCTGCTAAGAAGGCTGAAGAAGAGCGTATCGCCAAGCAAAAAGCCGAAGAAGAGGCTAAAAAAGCGGCGGAAGCTGCTGAAGCTGAGGCAGAAGCTGAAACAGAGGAAAAAGCTGAAGAAGCCAAAGCCGATGATGCAGAAGCTGAAGTAAAAGAAGATAAAAAAGAAGCGAAAGCTGAAGCTAAGGCCGAAGAAACCGAAGCAAAAGCTGATGACGCTGAAGCTGAAGTAAAGGAAGAGAAAAAAGAAGCCAAGGCAAAAGCCGAAGCTGAAGCTCCTGCTGAAGAAAAAGCTGACGCTGAAGAAGAAGCTCAAGAAGAAAAGAAAGCCGATTCCTGATTTGTCCTGTGCCCGTATCCTGATAAGCATCAGAAATGTTTAAGATAGGCACAGTTTCAAAATCACACGGAACGCACGGCGATGTGGTCATCCGGTCAGAAACCGGAGATACCATCCTCAGCGCTGAGCTTCTTTATCTTCAGACACGTGAAGGCGACTTTTTGCCGGTCAGAGTCAAAAAAATAAGGCCGGCTGTTAAAGATTCAATGTTCTTTGTTTTATTTACGGAAATCAGCAGCCGAAACGAGGCTGAAGAGATCAGGAATCTCGAACTATTCACTACGGATGAATCGCTGATTCCTGAACCGGAAGAACCCGATATGGATGACCCGCTTCATGCGGCATTTTCCTGTACCGGATACAAGCTTCTTGATGAAAACGGCGAAGTTGCCGGAATCATTGATACAGCAATTGATAATCCGGCTCATCCCCTGCTTGTGGTTCAGCACGCATCTGATGATCCTGCTCCGGAACAGTTTCTCGTTCCGTTTGTAAATGCCTACATTGTTGAGATTGACGATGAAGCCCAAACGGTAACCGGAACAAACATTGGTTCACTCAGAGAAGTGTAACACCGGAAATATTCACCAGGCTCCTGAAAACACCATGATCCGTTTTGATCTGATCTCAGCTGTTCCTGACTTACTCGAAAGTCCGTTGAACCACAGCATTATTCGCATCGCCCGTGAACGCGGGCTGGCTGAGACGCACATCCATAATCTCCGCGATTATTCGGAGGATAAACATCGAAAAATTGATGATTATCCTTACGGCGGCGGAGCCGGAATGGTGCTCATTCCCCAGCCGGTATTCAGCTGTGTGGAAAGCCTTCAGGATCAGAGGAAATACGATGAAGTCATTTTTATGACGCCCGACGCTCCTCAGTTTACCCAGAAAGATGCCAACCGGCTCTCGCTAAGCTCAAACCTGATGATCATTTGCGGTCACTATAAAGGAATAGACCAGAGAATTCGGGATTCAATTGTTACAGCTGAATACAGTGTCGGTGATTTTGTACTCTCCGGCGGAGAACTTCCCGCCCTGATGGTAACAGACGCTGTTATCAGGCTGATACCCGGTGTACTTGGCGACTCAGAAAGCGCACTCAGCGATTCCTTTATGGATGACCTGCTGGACGCACCCGCTTACACCAGGCCCGCTGATTTTCGTGGAATGCGCATACCGGAAGTATTAACTTCGGGAAATCATGAAAAAGTGCGCGAATGGAGACTTTCGCAGAGCGAAGAAAAAACAAAACAACTTCGCCCTGATCTATACAAATTATATAAAAACAAACATTAATAGTTATAACGGACCAGAAAATGGAAAAGCTGAAACTTGTTGAACAAACCCAGGTACGTGAGTTGCCTGATTTCAAACCGGGTGATACCGTAAATATTCACTACCGCGTGCGTGAAGGCGAAAAAGAGCGTATCCAGCAGTACGAAGGCGTTGTGATCAACATGCGTGGCTCAACCTCAAACAAGACGTTCACCGTCAGGAAAATCTCAAACAACGTTGGTGTTGAGCGTATTTTCCCGATGTACAGTCCTTTTATCGCCCAGATTGATATCAAAAAAAGAGGACGCGTAAGACGTTCAAAGCTTTTCTATCTGCGTGGCCTGCGCGGCAAATCTGCCCGTATCCGCGAAAAGGTATCGAACGTGAAAGGCAAGGCAAAAGCCTGATTTTTATTGTCGGGCCAGCGGCCTGATTGCTTACCAGCTTATCTCAGCTCCCGGAACCTCTCCGGGAGCTTTTTTAATATCAGGGTGTTGCTCACCCGGGAGTGGCCGCGTCCAGTTTCTTAAGAAGTGCCCGTACAATGCGGTGGAGCTTGATGTTCTTTCTGAATGCAAAGATAAACTGGGCGAGAGCCAGCCATACCCATGCTAGCGATAAAAGCAGCGAGGTTGAGTTACCGGTATCAAGGTAAAACGTAAATTGATACAAGCCATTTATCAAGAACAGCAAACCGGCAATCCCGGAGACAATCAGCATGATCCTTCCGCGCTTTTTCAGTGATTTTGCAACCTCACCGAACTCTCCTTTTTTGAGAAGCTGCTGATCTGCATAGTATAGAAAAGGATTGGCAAGCCGGGTGATTTCATCCAGTTTTTCCGGTGAAATATGGCTGCCATCGTTTGCTGAAGTCGCATCCATAAGTAGCCCTTTAGTTTAGTGAATCAACGAAATTTGATTTCGATCTTTTCAGTCGGATCCATATTTGCGTTCCGGATCGAGATCTGCTGCGCCGTTTTTTTGGCGATTTGATGAAACGCCTCTGAAGCGGGCGAGTTTTCATCTCCGGCTGTTACGGGCATACCGCTGTCTGATCCTTCACGAACCGTTTGCTGAAGCGGTACCTCGCCTAAAAACGGTACCTCAAGCCTCGCAGCGAGATTTCTGGCGCCATCCCTTCCGAAAATGTGATAGCGTTTCTCAGGCGCATCAGGCGGAGTAAAAAACGCCATGTTTTCGACTATCCCGAGCACGGGCACATTCACTTTCTGGAACATCGCCACACCTTTTCTGGCGTCGTCGAGGGCAACATCCTGCGGTGTGGAGACAATCACTGCGCCGGTCAGCGGAACAGTCTGCACGATCGTCAGCTGGATATCGCCGGTTCCCGGAGGAAGGTCCATGATCAGGTAATCGAGTTCGCCCCATTCGGCTTCGCTCAGAAACTGCTTCACCGCGCTTGACACCATTGGCCCGCGCCATACAACAGCCTGATCCTGATCAACCAGAAGCCCCATCGAAAGCAGTTTGACTCCATATTTCTCCAGCGGAATCAGTTTCCGCTGCGTATTGATGTTCGGCCGTTCGCGCACGTTGAACATCGTCGGGATACTTGGCCCGTAAATATCGGTATCAACAATTCCCACTTTGGCGCCGGTTTTTGCCAGCGATACGGCAAGGTTCACCGAAACCGTAGATTTTCCAACGCCGCCCTTTCCTGAGGCGACCGCGATAATATTTTTTACGCCTGCCAGCGTATCCGTTTCCTCACGTTTCGCCTGGCCTCTTCCGGCCTGAACTTTTGAGCTCATTTCCGGCTCAACTTCCGCCTCGGAATCAACAAGATGCTTCACCGCATTGATACACGCGTGGCGGATTTCATCTTTCATCGGGCAGGCCGGTGTGGTCAGATTGACCGTAAATGCTACTTTTTTACCTTCAATGGAAATATTTTCAATCATGTTAAGCGTGACCAGATCTTTACCAAGATCAGGATCAATCACGTTACCAAGAGCTTCTAAAACTTTTTCTTTGGTTATAGACATTTATCTGGAGTCGTTTTATTCGAAATAATATTTGCCGGAATCGTCCGGTATGATTATTAAACAGTAATTAAATAGATAGTGTTCAATTCTCAAAGATAGCTGTTCGCGGGATTCTTTACCAAGTAATTCGGAATGCGGAAACATGGGATTAAGCAGGGGCATTTACATCCTGTAGAGACAGGGCATGCCCTGTCCCTACAGGATTGATATTTATACATATACATTTTCTATGTATTCAGTATAAATCCCTGAAATTTTCGCTACCTGATTTCCCGCTTCTCAGTAACCAGCAGATCAAGCGGAATATCATGCTTTTCAGTCGGAACACGTTCCGTCAGGCAGCATTCAAAAACAATCCCGCAGGATTTTCCCGTGGCTTCACTGAGAATACGATCATAGAATCCTTTACCGTAGCCGACTCTGTTTTTTTGCAGATCACCGCCGGCCATGGGAACGAGAATCAGATCCGGAAAATCGGACCCGACTTCTTCGCAAACAAGCGGATCGGGTTCAGCTATACCCCATTTATTTTTTTGCAGTGATTCGGGATCATCCACCAAAAAAAG
>PXAI01000293.1 GCA_003567135.1 Balneolia bacterium
ATATTATGTATTTAATTCATATCCCGTGCAGCTACTTTCACTTGGATCTCAATATGTAATAACCGCCCTGGTGCTTCTCAGTAAAGAGGAGCGTGGCAAGGTTATTCCGGCATCAGAACTGGCCCGGCCCTTGAAAAGCCCCGGCACGTATTTATCTCAGATGCTCGCAAAACTGATTAAACCCGGAATCATCGCTTCCCGGAGGGGACTGAACGGCGGGGTTTATCTCGCCCGCGATCCAAAGGAGATCAGTCTGTATGATATTGTGGTGGCCATTGAGGGGGATGAATTTTTCAGCAGCTGTTTCCTGGGAATTAACGGCTGCGGCGATATTGAGCCCTGCCCTTTTCACGAAGAATGGAGCCTCAAAAAAGAGTCTATCCGCTCATGGCTGGAGTCAACAAGTTTGCACGATTTGAAAGAACAGGCCACCAACGACTGGGTGACTGACCGGATCGAAACGGATCAGCCTGTCTGAATTCTGAAGAACATTTATTGTAGTTACCACTTTGGTTTGAAATGTCTGTAGCACAAGTAGATCAAAAAACTGTTTGTAAGCATTGCGGCGACAGGTGCCCCGAAACACCCATCACGGATGGTGTGCACCCGTTTTGCTGCGAAGGCTGTAAAGCGGTTCATCATCTGCTTTCCGACAGCGGCCTGGGCACTTACTACGATATCGAACAGACTCCCGGCATTTCCATGCGGAAGTCGACATCCAACAAGAAATTCGACTATCTGGATGACGAAGACGTAACGCGACAGCTTATTGAGTTCAATGACGGCAAAATCGCGAAAGTCTCTTTTACTACTCCACAGATTCACTGCAGTTCCTGTATCTGGCTGCTCGAAAACCTGCACCGGCTGAACGACGCCATCCTCGGCTCAGAGGTTTTCTTCGGAAGAAAAGAAGTGACCATCAGCTTTGATCCGCAGCGAATAAAACTTAGCGAAGTCGCGGCGCTGCTCGCTAAAATCGGATACGATCCGGATCTGACGCTGGGAAAGCTGGATAAATCCTCCGAAAAGGAAAAAAATCCGAATACCAGCCTGTATCTGAAAATCGGTATCGCGGGATTCAGTTTCGGGAACATCATGCTTTTCAGCATCCCCGAATATCTGTCCGGCGCAGAGGGCGTTGACCAGCAGTTTATTCATCTCTTTGGATGGCTGAACGTGGCACTGGCTCTCCCCGTCTTTTTGTACAGCAGCACCGACTTTTTCCGTCCCGCCCTTCTGGGTATCCGCCAGCGCATGTGGAATATGGATATCGCAATTTCGCTCGGCATTATCGCCATGTTTGGGCGCAGCGTTTACGAAATTGCCTTGGGCTATGGCGTAGGATATATGGATTCGTTCGCGATGCTCGTTTTTCTGCTGCTCGTCGGGCGACTATTCCAGAAAAAAACCTTCGAAACGCTCTCCTTCGACCGCGATTACCGGTCCTACTTTCCACTTCATGTAATAAAACTGGTGAAAGGTGAGGAAATTCCCGTTACGGCAACGCGCCTGGAAGTGGGCGATAAAATCATGATTCGCAACGGCGAGCTCGTTCCGGCCGATTCCATCCTGAACGCCAGCGAAGCGCACATCGACTACAGTTTTGTTACCGGCGAATCTGAGCCAGTAAAAGTTAATGAAGGCACGCTGGTTTACGCCGGTGGCCGCCTGAACGGGCCTGCTGTTACGTTTTCGGTAAGCAAACCCGTATCCCGAAGCTACCTGACCCGCCTCTGGAATCACGAATCTTTCCGCAAGGATTCCCGCGAAACGCTGCGCGATATTTCCCAGCGATTCAGCCGCTATTTCTCACCGGCCGTGCTTACTATCGCGTTCTTATCCGCCATATTTTGGTTTCCGTCAAGTCCCGCAACGGCCGTTAACGCGTTTACCGCCGTGCTAATTATCGCCTGCCCCTGTGCGCTCGCGCTTTCCGCGCCGTTTACGCTTGGATGGTCAACTACCATTCTGGGCCGCAATCGATATTATCTTAAAAATGCGGACGTCACCGAGCGCCTGGCATCAGCCGATACCATCGTGTTTGACAAAACGGGCACACTCACCGAATCAGAGCGCGCGGAAGTTAAGTTTACGGGGGATTCACTCAATGAAGACGAGCGTTTTGCGATAGCTTCGGCCATCCATAACAGCACGCATCCCCTGAGCCGGAAAATCTGGAATTCACTGGCAGATCAGTACCAGTACACGGCCGACATTTCTGATTATCAGGAAATACCCGGAAAAGGACTTTCCTGTACGGCAAAAGGTATTGAGGTGAAAGCAGGATCAGCAGCATGGGTCGGCGCTGATGCGGGTGATCTTCCCGAAAATAATCCCGAGCGCTCACAAGTGTGGATTTCCCTGAACGGTGTACCGCGCGGCTATTTTGAAATCAGAAGCGCGTTCAGATCCGGGCTTTCAGGACTTTTCGAGGGAATCAGAGATTCGATGCAGCTTCACCTGATTTCCGGCGACAGCGATCGCGAACAAAACAGGCTCGTGCCCTTCTTCGGCTCCGACGCCGATCTCCGCTTCCGTCAGAGTCCGGAAGACAAACTGAAATTTATCGAGAAGCTCAAAAAAGAAGGCAAAAACGTGATGATGCTCGGTGACGGCCTGAACGACGCCGGAGCCCTGCGCGAGAGTCACGTCGGTATTTCGATTTCCGAAAATACGGGCAGCTTTACGCCCGCGAGCGATGTCATCATGGAAGCATCCGGCCTCTCAAAACTGGACAAAGTGATTCGCTTTTCGAAAAAGAGCATGAC
>PXAI01000015.1 GCA_003567135.1 Balneolia bacterium
AGCCACGGTTATTTCCCAAATGAACATTGTGCCAGCCATCCCCATTCCAGATTTGAATTCCGTGAATGTGATTCCCGAAGTAAATGATACCACGGTTATCCTCAGCAATATTATATGTTTGTCCGGCTCCGATGAACGAAGTGCGATGATCATAATTGGTCACAACCGGATAACCGCCCGGCAAAAGCTGCCGCGCCTCAGCAACCCCAAACAACGAAATAATCAGGGTTAAGCAAATGCCACAGATAACGTTAAGAAACCAATTCAACTCAGTACAGATAAATGCTTGTTAATTTTGTCTATTATACTAATAAAATCCGTTCTGAGAGAGGAAAAGATTGGAATTGATTATTGATTACGGTCGATTGTTTATTGGGGGATGGGATTTGAGATCGGCGACGTGCGATGAGTGATTTTTCCGTATTCGAAAAAAATCGCCGGCCACAGAAATTGCTCCGGATGGAGCAATACGTCTGTAGCTCAGTGAAAGACGTACAAGAAAAAGACCCGAGTTCAGGTTGTGCTATGGGCTACTATCCTACCGACGGGCCCCGAAAAACGTTGCCAGCAAAAATCCCGGAGGATTTTTCTCCTAAAACTGATACTGAATCAACCCGGACAAACCAAACTGATCGTCCATATCATCATTGAGCTGCGCGATTACGTTTACCTGGAAACTGATCAGGCTGGTGGCCTGGTGATTCCATCCGAGGGTGAGCAGTTCTGAGGAATCGCCGCGGACATCAAAGCTGAGGTGATCCCAGCGGGCGAGCACTTCATTTTTAGAAGTCGGACGGAAACCGAGTGTCGCAAAAAAACCGGTGGTGGTTTCCTCCTGGTTGCCGAGTTCAAGCGCATCGAAACGGTTCTGGAGAAACTCAGCGGCGCCGAACACGCCTCCGCCGTCGTAGCGTAAAAATCCGCCGTAAAGAACACGGTCGCTGGTTTGGGTCAGGCCGGTGTTACCCATCCGCCAACCGTTATTTTCGTCGTATGCACCGTTTATACCTACTTCAAGATGATTATTTTCATCATTCAGCAGATTAAACCCAAGACGCAGCGTGTACAAAAACCGGTCGTTATTCTGGCGCGTGAGGGCGGTTCCGTTGTAAATACCGAGGCGGTAATTAAAAAACTCCGTATCGCCGAGGAACGTCACCCCGATTTCGCGGGAGTTCATCATCGCACCAACCTGACGCGCACGGCTGATGAAATGCGTATCACCTGGACCCGGATCAAGATCGATACTCAGAAACGGCTTGAAAGCACCGGCGACCACACGGAAACTATCCGAGGCGCGGTAACCCACCTGCGCATCCATAATGCTAACCTGCCGACGGAAATCCACCTGGAATCTGTAGGTGAAACCCTGATCCACAATGCCCCGGATATCAAGCCTGGTAGCACCCAGATCAAATTTACTGCCGCCAAGAAAACCATCATCCTGCAAAGCAACATCCAGCTGATTTTGCAGCAAAACTCCAACACGGAAGGAGTCGGTCTTTAGACGATCACGCAGTTCCTGAGCGATTGGCTCGGAATCCCCCTGAGCAAAAGAGAATGAGAAAAATATTAATGAGATCAGAAGGGCAAGTACAGTTGATTTCATATAGTAAATGTTTTGTTGATGTGTTTTGCCAAGGAAAATAGCAAATCTGCCGAATATCATAACATATTAACCTGTATCCGGAGTTAAAAGTTCTGTGAAGGGGTTCGGGGATAATGTTGTTTATAAATGATTGGTGTGCATTGCACAAACCATTACCTGAAAAACCTGCGGCGTGTTCAATAATTCAGGCCACGCAGGTTGACACATAGGCTCATTATAAACAATACCGTAGACTCAGGACACGCCCTGTACCTACAAGTAGTGGATAAATTTATTCAAAGCGATATCTTCATACCACATTTTTTTCCAGACTCCGAAGTTAGCTATCTTTGACGCTTCATGATTCGCCATATCCTCATATCCTTCATATTTATCACGCTTCTGGCCTGCGGTGCGTCAGCTCAGTTTCCGGGCGGTGTGTCTCATCATCCCGGGCTGGACTGGAAGGTTGCCGAAACGGAGAACTTCAGGATTATTTACCCGGAACGGCTGAGCGGAATTGAAGCGGAAGCTGCGCCAATCGCCGAGGAAACCTACACCGTTTTATCCGAACTGCTTGGCGTGGAAATCCCCGTAAAAATCAGAATTTATCTTACGGATGAGGATGAAATCACCAACGGATTTGCCGCGCCGATCGGCTACGGATTTACCAAAATCTGGGTAAATACCAACGAAGCACTCGATTCGTGGTCGGGCGATGTCAAGTGGTTGCGAAAAGTCCTGGCGCATGAGCTGGCTCACATTTTTCATTTCAACGCAGTGCGAAGCCGGATTAATCCGCTGGATTATCCGCTGAGCAATCCCGTGCCTTCGTTCTGGGCGGAGGGGCTCGCGCAGTATCTCACCGAATCCTGGGATGCTTTTCGTGGCGAAAAATGGCTGCGAACCGCCGTACTGGAAAACCGGATCAGCCACACCGATAACCGCTCCATCCGGAACGGCCGGCTGATGTACGCCTACGGCAATTCGGTGGTGCGCCGGTTTACCGAACTCTACGGCGACTCCACCCTCGCTGAACTGCTCCGGCACCGGACCGACCTCTTTCCCGGCGTTGTAAAAACGCACAACTTTTACCTCGCATTTAAGGAAACCACCGGTCAGAGCTACGCGGAATTCCGCAACGACTGGGAGAAGCATATCAGGATTCACTATCACTCC
>PXAI01000191.1 GCA_003567135.1 Balneolia bacterium
ATATCAATTTTTTCCACGCCGTTTTCTGATTTTCGTTTGTGATACCTCTTCTCGGCCGTAACCATGCCGCCATCCTTGCCGCAAATGCCCACGGCCGGAACGCCGTTACTGTTCAGTAATCTTACCAGTTCACCGTTTACGGCTCCCTTCAGCGCGAGCTGCACGTAAAACATCACTTCATCGGTAGTGCGTCTGTGTCCGTCCACGAACTCAGATTTTATCTGAGCCAGATCGAGCATTTTATTAATCTCGGGACCGCCGCCGTGTACAAGAATTACATCGTGGCCATTTTTTTTCAGCTGGCCGATTTCACCGGTTATCCGCGACTGCAGCTCATTGTCGAGCATCGCGTTTCCCCCGTATTTAATCAATATTTTTTCGTTTTTCTGCTGATTCAATGTTTCAATAATTGCGTATTTACATTAGTACTGATAGTATAAACATTCTGAGGCTTAAATCATTCCGGTTCAACGGAGAGTAGATGATTATTCCCGAATCGTTTTTTTCATTGTGTAAATAAATTAATCTGATTTATATTCACGAATACACTGTGCGTTAAATTTCAGAATAATCTTTACTTAACTCTACCATGAAACAACATATCACCAAGTTTGAAAAATCTACACCACGCTTACTGGCATTTATCCTTTTAGGGGTTGGGCTGATTGGAATGGCTCTAACCGTTGGCGAGCCACATTTACCGTTCGCAGCAGCTGAGGCCGGAGCATGGATCATGCTGGGCGGATTTGCCGGAGCAACCGTATTCCTCGCACTCTGGGGTGCCGGACCCGTACCATCAGGAAATGATGAGGTTGAGGTTGAAGAGCGCGTTCAGGTTCAGATGTCTGATGAACTCAAAGCCGATCTTAAGCAAAAAGTGGACAAAGCCGTTTCCTCGCTGGCCAGCGATCAGAAAAGTTTACTGGATGCGGTTGCAAAATCTTCAGCAGGCCTCAGTGACAGCATAAACACGGCTTCAAAATCAATGAGCTCGAATATCAAAAGCTCAGCGGATGCTGCCGTGGCTGACATCAATAAACTTCAGCAGGATGTTAATACGGAACTGGGCCGGATTAAATCTGAACTCGCCAAGATGGAAATCGACCAGGTTCAGAGAGAATTCAAAGGCTTCGTTAACGCCGTTGATGCTGAAAAAACTACAAAAGCTGTCAACAGTCTGATGAGCCAAATCAACGAATCTGAGCAGGCGCTGAAAAGCACGCACGGAATGGGAGCCAAATTTGAGCAGATTTCCAAAAGTGCCGACCAGAACTACGCCGAGATGGAGAAAAACATCAAAGCGCTGGAGCAGGATTTCAAATCCAGAACAGAAGCACTCTCTGCCAAACTCTCTGAAATCAATAAAGAGATTGAAAAAATGGCATCACAGTTCCAGCAGTTCAATATGTAATACGGAACTGACTTTCTTTTTAAAAGAGCCTTCCCAAAAAGAAGGCTCTTTTTTTTGTTGAATGGAATCCGTCTGATTGAAGCGGACAGCACAAACAACAAATGTATTATAAACAATTCTGTAGGCAAAGGACATGCCCTTTACCTACAGATGGTAAACATAAAAATACACAGTCATTTTCAACCCCGTTTTATCCAGGTCCCGATTATTTTGAACAGTGAGAGAAAAAATTTTACCATTTTCCTAAAAAAGACTTGTCTTTAGGTATCAATGCTCCTTATATTTGGAGTCTCGCGAGAATAGCTCAGCTGGTAGAGCATCTGCTTGCCATGCAGAAGGTCGCGGGTTCGAGTCCCGTTTCTCGCTCAAAAGGTCTGTCAGTTTAGCTGGCAGGCCTTTTTTTGTGGGATAAAGTGATGATTTACGCTCCTCTGCATTAACATCCTTTTTCGACTTCCGTTTAGTTTATCAGGGCATAATTAGTAAATTCAGATGGTACAAATTTCTGATCGAAACTGTACTGATTCCCTAATCTTAAGCCTTTGATTCAGCCCCAGGCTCAACATCTGGATTGGAGCCGGATACATAACATCCGAAAAAGCATCGCTCCTTTTGCCTGCTGTTCAGCCTGGTGATTTTTTGAATGTATTGATATCGCATAGTCCGGATCGTTTTTCAATATCCGGTTTTCTGTGCCAAAACCGTAAAACAACTAAACTGATGACACATACCAATAACCGCTCAGGTCGCAGTTATTTTAACGGAATTGCCGCCTTTCTGGCCGTTGCCGTTATTTTTGCAGCCGGAGCATGTTCACCACAAGCCGACTCCATGAACCCGTTTTTTGAAGAAAGCACCCTGCCTTATGGTGCTCCGCATTTTGATAAAATCAAGTATGAGCACTACATGCCGGCCTTCGAACGCGGCATGGAAGAACAGCTTGCAGAAATAGACGAAATCGCCAACAATCCGGAAGATCCTACCTTCGAAAACACCATGGTGGCATTAGAGCTCAGCGGCGAATTGCTTGAGCGTGTACAGCTTGTGTTTTTTGCCATGACCTCTTCCAATGCAACCTCTGATATCCAGGATATTCAGTCTGAAATCTCGCCAAAACTGGCCGCTCATTCGGATAACATTTATCTCAACAGTGCTCTTTTTGAGCGTGTGCGTTCGCTTTATGAAAACCGTAAAAATCTGGATCTCGACGGCCCATCAATGAAGTTACTCGAAGATTCACACCGCAGTTTTGTGCGCGCCGGAGCTATGCTTACCGATGAGCAGCAGTCCAGAATCAGGGAGATTAACGAGGAGCTCTCGTCACTCACAACCCGATTCCAGCGTAATTTGCTTGAAGAAACCAACAAGAGCGCCGTACTTGTAGAGAACGAAGAAGAACTCGACGGCCTCTCCTCTTCCCGCATTGCAACAGCAGCCGAAGCCGCCAAAGATCGCGGACATGAAGGCAAATGGCTTCTTACGCTTTCCAATACTACGCGCCAGCCTGTTCTTACCTCGCTGCATAACCGGGAGCTTCGCCAGCGCGTTTGGGAAGCATCTGCGTTCAGAGGTGCACGTGGCGGCGATTATGATAACCGCGAAATCATCAAGCGGCTGACCGAACTGCGTGCCGAGCGCGCTGAAATGCTTGGGTACGAGAACTTCGCCGAATTTGCCATCGAAACGCAAACTGCCGGAAATCCGCAAAATGTGCTCGAAATGCTCGACAGCATGCTTCCGGCCGTAATCAGTAAAACCGAGGAAGAAGCAGATCAAATTCGTGATCTGATTGCATCATCAGGAGCAAATCACAGCCTTGAACCCTGGGATTGGGAGTACTACGCGGAAAAAGTACGCCAGAATCTGTATCAGGTTGATGAGGATGAGATCAGAAACTATTTCGAGTTCAATAATGTGCTGCAGGACGGCGCTTTCTACGCGATGAACCTGCGCCACGGTATCACGTTTGAAGAGCGTGATGACATCCCCGTATATCATCCTGATGTGCGTGTTTTCGAGGTGTTTGATTCCAACAATCAGCCACTGGCGCTTTTCTACGCCGATTACTTCACCCGCGACACCAAACGCGGGGGCGCATGGATGACCTCATTCGTCCGCCAGAATCACCTGCGCGGAACACAACCTGTGGTAGTAAACGTGATGAACATCCCGAAAGCCAGCGACGGTGAACCCACGCTGATCAGCTACGGGCATGCCACAACTATTCTCCACGAACTGGGCCACGGAATTCACGGGATGTTTTCGGATGTAACGTTCCCGAGCCAGTCAGGCACCAGCGTTCCACGCGACTTCGTGGAGTTTCCTTCCACGTTTGAGGAAGACTGGACGGTGTACGATCAGGTGCTTCAGAATTTCGCGCGTCATCATGAAACCGGTGAGGTGATTCCTTCTGAGCTGGTCGAGAAAATGCTTGAGGCAAATACCTTCAATCAGGGGTTTGATACGATGGAATACCTGGCAGCCACCTACCTCGATATGGAATGGCACACGCTTACTTCCGGCGATACTCCGGTTGAGGATGTGCTTGAGTTTGAGCAACAGGCGCTTGAGCGTGCCGGAGTGGACATCAGCTACGTGCCGCCACGCTACACTTCCACCATTTTCGCACACGTATTTTCCGGCGGATATTCAGCGGCTTACTACGCCTACATCTGGAGCGAAATCCTGGCCGCCGATGCGTTCGAATTCATGAAAGAAAGCGGAGGACTCACGCGCGAAAACGGTGAGCACTACCGAAACACCATTTTGTCACGCGGCGGCAGCGTCGATCCGATGGAAATGTACATCGAATTCCGCGGACAGGAACCGACCACGGATGCCCTGCTGCGCCGGCGCGGGTTGAAGTAAGCATTTTCTTTAAGCCAATTTTGACCAAAAAGCCGGTTCACTTGTGAGCCGGCTTTTTTTGATTGCAGATCGGCGATGGGTGAATAGTGATTTAAGATTTTTTCCGAATCCAGAACATTCGCTGGTCGAAGAACCGACCCCGAAGCGGGTCGAATGCGAGTAACCCCGGGCAAAAGACCGCAGCGAAAGCAAGGGCTTGCAGCCCGAGGAGCTACGGAAGCCCTGAAAAACGGCCCGAGCTGAGATGGTTCCACCGCCTGCCATCGCAGCCGACGGGCGCAGCATCATCGTAAGCCTATAGACGACCTTAAGCGGTTTTGTTCGACCCTTATCAGGGTCGCTTTTCCACGGCGATCGTAACTCCCGCATACGATGCGGGGTTACTGGTGTTTAACCCCTGTCGGGGTTATCGTGATTGCAGATCGGCGACGTGCGATTAGTGATTTAAGATTTTTTGTTAATGAAGATTGCTGGTGAGAGAAAATATTTAACGCCATCCTTCTTTGAAAAAAAGGGCTTTTATACTATTTTTAAGGCAGTTTTTGAATGATAACCGGAATCACTGACTCCTAATGACTTTTACTCTCAAGAAGCGTGGTGCAGATCTTTTTTTCAGCATCATTGGCTATCTTATTGTCTCCTACTGGTTTCTCTCCTTGATCGTGTTTGACGCTGAACCCCTTGCTCTTTTTTCGCTTATCTGGCTGGGTATCGGCCTGATTATGATCATAAGCGGATGGAGCATGGAAAGCCTTGGCTATATGGTAAAGGTTCATCCCAAAGGCATGTTGGTCATTCTCAAAGGTAAAGAATACTCATTCGACTGGGAACGCATATCATTTGTGGAGCTGAAGGCCTCCAATCTATACATTAACGCGAAAGATCATCCCGAAATCGTCCTGCCCATCGGCGATACGCCGCCAAAAAAGAAAAACCGGCTGAAAGAGGCTATTCGGTCTTATAATAAGCTGCGGAATTGAGAAGGCACGGGAAGGCGAGTTTTGAGCGCTATCCCTCAACTTAATATTAAGAATCACTGGTGTCCGGGCAAAACGATCTTTCCCTGAAAACCTTCTATGGGTTAAAAATATGCTCGGTTATTAATCTGACTTTAAAATGCCCCCTGTAATTGGCTTGACCTACCATCTCGTTAAGGCTTCGTTACCTTTTGTACGGATGCCAGGTAACCCAAAGCCTCCGGCTGGGATAAAATGGCTAGTCGATATTGTTTTTATACTAAATAAAATCAACTAATTGACCCCTCTCCCTTACGAATGGGCTGGGGGGATGACTCTTCCGCTGTTAAGACCAGCGTTGCTAATCCCAATGGTATCATTTTAAGAAATAGCCTTTCCTGGAAATCGACGTTTTTTTTCGATAGCTACCAAAGATCATCCCCCTACCCCCCTTCACAAGGGGGATTTTTACATAGCAACTTTATTAAGCAAATCCAGGTTTGTCAGCGGAATGATTTTATTCTTAACGCTTCACTCCGCTACGGTTCTTAACGCCATTTTATCCGAGGTCGGATTTCCTTTTTCCTGATAAAGACAATCTATTTTAAAATCAAAACTAATTTTGCCTCCGAGGAATCGGAGCAGGCTGGACAACAATGATTAAGAATTGTCATTTTTCCCAACGGTGTTGGGAAAAATCTCACAATTTTCTAATCGGTTCATTTGGCACCTCTCTTTTTAAAATTTATCAAAATTCCCATTACCGTATTTCAGAGTTTGAGATACTTCAGATAAACTTTCGAGCAATTCATAAGACTGTTTTTCAATGCTCTATCAATTAATTATTTCAGACAACCACAATGAATTAGAAAGTACACAATAAATTTTACTTTAATCTCTCCACTATGGTTTTGTCTAAAAAGATTGAATAACAGCCTACTTTTTCACCCCACCCTCAATATCTCCGCCTCTCCCGTGTCCGTATCATACAACGCAACAGTCGCATCTTCTCCAAACCCGTTTGCGCTGCCGGGGTTTACCCATAGCGTGTTACCGGAATTCGTTACATGAGCCTGGTGCGTGTGGCCTGAAACGACGAGATCGTATTTTCCGCACATTACAAGGGCTTCGGTAATTTCTTCTCTGGTGCCGTGATAAACCACGATGTTGCGCCCGCCAGATTCAAGTACAAGCAACTCGGCTTCAAGCTCTATTCCGGCTTCCTCCGCTTTCATCAACAGCCGGAAATGATCGCCGTCGTTGTTGCCGAATACGCCTCTCATCTTAAATCCGGCAAATTCCGGTATGGTAAACGGACTGCAAAAATCCCCCGCATGAAGGATCAGTTCTGCGTTGTGTTTTTTAAACAACTCCAGACTTTTTTTGATGTGCGGTACATGGTCGTGTGTGTCGGATATAAGCCCAATCTTCATAATTTCACTGTTTTATATATGTGCGATATATGTTAACTTGGTTTCAGGTTGCCAGAAGGCTTTGAAAAACCAGAGTTTTTGGTCGTATTCAACACCGGAGTGAAATTGAAACCACAGCATCCGTCAACCGACGGATTCGAGGATTTCAATTTTACGACAAGGCAGAAGACGGGCAAAAGATCGGTTTTGCAATGCCTTCTATTATTAAGATAATTCTGAACACCTAATTAGCAAGTCAAAACCGCAACTATGAACTGTCAGCAGCACACATCCTTCAGGCCGGATTCACTTCGCGGCAGGGGCACATCGATAAATCCCCAAAACCGGTTTGAGCCCGTCTCCTTTCTGGCCGATCCTGAGATTGGAGATGAGCTAACGCCAAAGCCGAAAACGGTTTTTATCAGGGATGACAGCGCTACAATTCTCACTAAAAACAACAGCCCGGATATCCCCTTTAATTATTCGGTAAATGCTTACCGGGGATGTGAACACGGGTGCGTCTACTGCTATGCCAGGCCGACGCACGAATATCTGGGTTATTCCGCAGGTCTCGATTTCGAGACAAAAATCAGCGTTAAGCACGATGCGGCTGAGCTGTTGAAAAAAGAGTTTCAAAAGCCGGGATGGAATCCGCAGCCGGTTTGTATGAGCGGCATCACCGATCCATATCAGCCAGCCGAGCGGCAGTTTGGGATTACCAGAAAGCTGCTTGAGGTTTTCGAATCGTACCGGAACCCCGTGAGTATCATCACCAAAAATTTTCTGGTATGCCGCGATCTGGATATTCTTGAGCGGATGGCACGTCACCGGCTGGTTCGGGTTTCCGTTTCTATTACATCGCTAGATCCAAACCTGACTTCCGTCCTGGAACCGCGCACTTCGCGCCCTCAGCGCAGGCTTGAAGCTATCAGGCGGCTCTCGGAAGCCGGAGTTGAAACGAGCATCATGACCGCTCCCCTCATTCCCGGACTGAACGATCATGAAATCCCCGATCTGCTTGAGGCCGCGGCTGATGCCGGCGCAGGCTACGCCGGATACGTGATGCTCCGCCTGCCGTTTGCGGTGAAGGATATTTTTGAGGACTGGCTGATTCATCACTTCCCCGATCGCGCCGGAAAAATCAAATCCCGCATTAAGGATATGAGACACGGAAAACTGAATCATTCCGAATTCGGTGAGCGCATGAGAGGTACCGGCAAATTTGCGGATCAGGTTAGCCGGATGTTTAAAATATCGGCCGCACGCTATGGGCTTGATCATCCCAAAAAACCACTTAACTCTTCTGATTTCCAGATTCCGGGGCGTTCGGTTCAGCTGAATATGTTTGGGTGATTAAATTTTAGTGAATTAGTTGTCCGGGCAGTACGATACTGTAAAAAAAACGCGTTATCGGATCACAATATGTTTATAATAAATAATCCTGTAGGTACAGACCCGGAAATATCTGTATAAAATTGCCGGCAACGGACCAGCATTTGTGCTGCCGGGTGAACCAACTTGCCAGGGCATCTGAGCCAGCACCGGTCTGCAGGAAATGCATGTTAATTTGCCAGGGATAGTTTTTCTGATATGTACTCGTTCAGACTTTTACCTTCCTTCTTTGCCCGAACATAAACACTTCGGTGAACCTCAGTTGGGAGACGAAGTGTCAGTCGACCTGTAAACGGTTTGTCCGGATCCTCACCCCGCTGCCGGCAGAAATCGAGATAATCATCGATGGAATCGCGAAAGGCTTGTTGCAGCTCATCTACACTTTTCCCCTGAAACGTAATAACATCGCGTAAATCCACAACTTCTCCATGAAAGAGTCCTGCTTTTTCGTCAAACTCAATATTTCCGTGATATCCTTTATACGTTAACATAATGTCTACTTTTTGTGTGGTGTAATTCGAGCCTCTTTTAAGAATCGTCGAACAGATTTCAGTGCACCCTTATCTGTTTCCTTTTGTGGGTGCGGGCGATGAAAGACCGCTCGTACATCATTAAGCGCAACTCTTATCCGTGATCCCCTGCCTTCACTAAGTTGTGCACCCAGTGCACTAAAAAGTGATTCGATTTTTTTCCACTCCACATCAGATCTTACTGGATTGTCAAAGATCGCTTGTAGGGTTTTCAGATGAGTTGAACTCAATTTCATAGTGTCATATTAAGACACTATAATGAGAAACGCAACAAGCTGGAAAGGTATTATCATTACCCGTTGTTATGGGTGGGAAAACATTGGCAAATTAACATCGGCAGAATTGAAACCGCCGGCGCAAACATATCACATAAAAAACGCCCGGACTGAATTAACAATCCGGGCGTTTTAATTGGGGTTGCCTGTGGATTACTTCACAAGCATCATTTTTTGCGTTTTCACGTAGGAACCGGCCTGTAATCTATACAGGTAAACTCCGGATGCCAGGCGTGAAGCATCAAAGGTTACGGTGTGATAACCGGCCGAACGCTGGCCATCAACCAGTGTTGCCACACGCTGACCCTGAATGTTGAACACATCCAGTCGCACATCACCTGAGTGAGGCAGCGCGTATACAATGTTGGTTGTCGGGTTGAACGGGTTCGGATAGTTCTGGTGCAGCTCTACCGCCACAGGAACGTCATCCGTGTACTCGGCGCTGGTGATTACACCGCGCTCAAGCGTAACTTCCCACTCCTGCCCTGCTCTGCGGATCGCGTCGCCGCTCTCAGCATAAACAGTCCACTTGAGCGTGATTTGCTCGCCCACTTCAAGGCCGAGGAATTCGAGAAGTTCGTTCAGTTCACCAAGAGTGAACGTCAGGTTGGTTGATCCGCCGTTGTTGTCAGATTCTACATTAAGGAATGGAATCATCATGTTGAGTTCCGGCAGTGTAGCCGCCCATGAGTAGCTGATAGCCGGGCCCGTTGCGGCAGACCATGAAATGGTAACCGGATCGTCAGCTGCGCCAGTCAGCTCAACAACAGCACCGTCGGCCGGTGACTGAAGGTCGAACGTGCTGATAGCGGCAGGATTAACGATATCACTCAGAATTCTCATCGTGATCTGCGGGCTGTTGAATACCCCGATGTAACCGATAATGTTAACCGGCCCTTCAGGAATATCCGTACCAATGTACGACTCCTCGCCTTCGTCGATAATAGACTCAACGATACGGTCGGTACGCATCACGATGGTGTTTTCTTCTGCATCGGTGATTGTGTAGCTCGTCTGGTTAGAGAACTGGCCTTCAGCTTCGAAGGTTACGTTCTCGAGCATAACAAGCTGACCCTGGGTTGCGATCTCAATTTCAGGAATCGTTGTCAGGATCGGATACACGGTGTTTCCGCTTGAAGAAGGTTCCGTGATTTCTACTGACGGCGTAAACTGGATGAGTCCGTTGAACTCGCTCAGCGTACCGGTCAGGCCGGTGAGGCCATCATAGCGGCTGAACTCTTCGCGCGGAAGTACTCCGCCCGGATCATCAAGTACGAGGCCGGCGGTTTGGTCAACCACTACTTTACGGCCGCGGAAATCGTTGTTAAAGGTGATAACAACTTCACCGTTGATGCGATAGGTTACGCCATCGTCTGGCTCGCCCATAGCAAGCATTTCGCCTATGGTATCCACCTCAACCGGAGGCGCATCGCCAACGGTGATGGTGAACGGTACCGCGAAGAATCCGTTCGCAGCATCTGACTCAACAATCAGGAAGATCTCGTAAACGCCCGGCTCTTGTCCGGCAGCATTCACTTCAAAGCTGATCTCCAGTTCGTCGCCGGCTTCAACGTCGCCTGATGACGGCGTGAAAGTTACCCAGCTGAGATCATTTACTTCAGCGTTTGCAAGCGCAACGTCAGCAGACACACCACGAACATTTTCGTCGGAGGTTCCGCGTGAAGCCACTTCCTGAACTGCAGTTGTTCCTCTTGTCGGGCGCGCCTCAGGCTCTTCATCCGTCTCAGACAGGCTGAGTGAGAAAGAGTAGTCGCCGATACCGTTGTTCAGAAGCATGAATGATCCTTCTGCAACGCCTTCGAATTCAACAAAGGCTTCGATTTCCTCTGGCTCAACAGCTACTTCACCTTCTCTTACACCGCTACCGCGCAGCTGAATAATCAGCGGGGATTCGGATGTGTTGTTGAAGATAAGGAGCGTACCGTTTTTGGTGCGCTCAAGCGCCGGAGCAAAAGTAATGTCCAGATTATAGGTATCATCCGGTGCTATAACGACTTCTTCAGAAACCACAATGTATGCATCGCGGTCGGTGCTGAAGAAATTGATTACCACGTCATCTGAACCGGTGTTTGTCAGCGCGATGAAATCTTCCACTTCGTCGCCCACGCTTACAGGACCGAAGTCGAGCAGCATCGGGTCAGCAGAGATTACCGGAACACCGGTAACGTTCATAACGGTTGGCACGTTAATAAACGGAGTAACCGGATCGTTTGTGAAGATCGACAGGTTTTGCGTGTAGGTTCCGCCTGTCAGGCCGTTTGGATCAAACGTGATGTCAACGGTTACGCTCTGGCCCGGATCAACTGATCCTGAAGATGGCTCAACACCACCGAGGAAAGGCACAGGCTCGCCGATACCAACCAGATCAACCTGGCCGCTCCACGTGCTCACCCCACCTGGTGTCCAGCCGTGGCCGATCCAGATATAAAGGCCATCAACGTCAAGAGCTTCGTCAAGAGTTACGGTTTCCTGAACCGGAGTCCCCGGTGTACCTGAACCGCCGCCGCTCCATGGCAGACGTACGGAAGGATCACCGTAGTTGGTCAGACCACCAACCTGAAGCACCACGGTTTCAGTAGAGATTTCTTCTGAAGTAGTGAACAGAATGGCAAAGTCGTTTGCCCAGGTAAATCCACCGGCTTCATCAATTACGAAATCAGCAACAACTTCGCTCATTTCGCCAACCAGGCCTTCAGCAGCGAGAATAAACTCTCCGCCGTCGAGGGTCAGTGATTCGAACTCAATGGTGAATGCGTCGTCTGAATTCAGCTCAGCGGTGATGCCGTCAGATTCAACGGAACGGCTGTTGTAATCAGCGATAATCGCGCGCTGCTCGCTGGTCATTTTGTCCAGTTCGCCGTCGAGATATTTACCGATGGTTAAGCGCTCAAAGTTTCCTTTGCTGTTCTCTTCGCCGTCCACAACAGGGGCTCTGCGAACGAGAATATTCTGCATTTCGAGCTCGTTGCCATTAATCATACGCTCAAACTCGAAACCGGTGATTTCGAAATCGAGGCGGCCATCGCCATCGTTGGTGATAGTAAGCTGCTGTACATCAAGATCGCCAACGCGGTCTGCATCAACTTCTGTGTTTGATACAACCATTTCAGGATCAATGTTAATTTCAGCAGGATTCACCCCTTCACCGGTAAGTTCAACGACCTGAGTAGTCTCCATGCCATCGTTACTTTCGATGGTAAGCGTTTCAGAGAAACTGCCAACTGCATCAGGTGTGAAAACTACATCGTAAGAAACACTTTCACCCGGTGCGATCAGCGTTGACTGGCCTAGGTTTACATCAAATACGCTTCCGCTTACTTCGAAGCTAAGGATGACCAGGTTAAGATCACCTGTATTCTGGAGCGTAAGCGTTCTGGTATCATCGAAACCAAAAGCTACCTCGCCAAATTCAACCGCTTCAGGCATAATGGTAAGGATTGGCATATCCGGCG
>PXAI01000113.1 GCA_003567135.1 Balneolia bacterium
ATGTGCAGGACGCCCGGCGAC
Source organism: Balneolia bacterium (assembly GCA_003567135.1). Lineage (GTDB taxonomy): Bacteria > Bacteroidota > Rhodothermia > Balneolales > Cyclonatronaceae > PXAI01. The sequence goes on from PXAI01000113.1 coordinate 22, forward strand.
TCGCCGAAAAGTACGATGCCGATCCCAACGTATGGCATGATAACGTGGCAAGGTTTATGCTCAAAAAATCCAACGCAGATTACTACAACGACGAAGTGGTTCGGTTTGGCTACGCCCGTGGAATAGAGCCGGTTCAGTACGTCGATCACATCCTTTACATCTATAATCACTATCTGGCCTCGGAACAGCTCCGCACCTCAGATGGCCTGGCCGGAGCAGATAACTGACGCTAAGTTACTGCTGATTGAGCGGAGTGATCGCCTCCCTCCAACAAACTATTTATCAGTCAGGTAAACGATTTTTTTAAAAATCGGATTCTGAATAGGTATGCTTCTTATTTCGCGTGTTACACTACAGTAAGATGCGTCTTAAATAATCCTAAAAAGCATTGTTTTCAAATAAGCATGACCAAAGAATCGTTCGACGAGCTTTTCAGGTCGCTCCACGCGCCGTTGGTAAATTACGCTTTCCGGTATCTGAAACGGCGCGATTCGGCATCTGACATCGTTCAGGACGCATTTATAAAACTTTGGCACCAGCGCGACAGCCTTGAACATCAACAATCGCTAAAAGCATATATGTACACCATCGTCAGAAATTTATCACTCAATTATCTCAGGGATAATGCACGGGAGCTGACGGATTCTGATTTACTGTACAAAACAGAGCTTGCGGCGGTGACTGAAAATTCAGAGGAAGAGTTGAAAAAACAGCGGATCAGGCTTCTGAAAAGATGGGTTTTGGAATTACCTGAACGACAGCGGGAAGCCTTTGAACTAAGCAGATACGAAGGTTTAGACCATGAAGAAATAGCGCTCGTGATGGATGTATCCAGGAAAACAGTGAACAATCACATAGTAGAAGCATTGCGGAATCTGCAGAAACTCCACGACGAGCATTATCAATAAAGTGACAAGAACGGACATGAATAAATCATTTTTAGAAAATAACGGCAATCAGCCAGGCGGCAATAATCCGAAAGAGCCAGCAGGCAAACGTGTTGATCACGGATTAACCCCGGAAGATTTCAGAGATTTGCATATTAGTGAGTCTGATACAGAGTCGGCTCTGAATGAACTGCACGGCAGGCTCGGCCTACCAGAAGCTGATCATCAAACTCAGAAAACTTCCGGGCAGCGTAAGCTTTGGTGGCTTGCGGCCGCGCTGATTCTGATTGCAATTGGTGTCGGCTACATGCACAACCCCGTAACGACAATCGTGCCGCACGGCGAGCAGCTGACGCTTACCCTGAACGATAACTCTGTCGTGGAACTCAACAGCGGTACGACTATTTCGCACAATCGTCTGTTTGGCATCACGAACCGCAATGTCTCGCTAAACGGGGAAGCTTTTTTCTCTGTTGCTTCTGATGACACCCCGTTTAAGATTACATCCAACGAAAGTAAAATCAACGTTTTGGGAACTTCTTTTAACGTACGGTCATGGAGCGATGATCCGCGCAGCGGTACTGAAGTTACGGTAGTTTCCGGCAAGGTGGAGGTTGTTGCAAATAACAGGCAGCAAAGCCGTGTGGTTCTGGAGTCAGGCGAAAGCAGCCGGTTTGCCGCGGGTATGACTGAGCCGCTTTTTCAATCAAAGGTTTTGGTTGATAACATCCTGGCCTGGCGTCAGAACAATCTCGCATTTTCGAGCCAGCCTCTCTACGTGATTTTCAACGAGCTTGAGCGACGTTTTGATATCACCATCGAATACAGCGATGACGAAATTGCCATGTCAGAAATGACGACCTACTATTCGCAGTTGGTCGGGCCGGATACCATCCTGAATGATATTGCCACTGTAAAAGGGCTCACATTTTACGAAACATCAACCGGATATCGCATTCAAAAACAATAGTATCTGATGAATTACGGGGTTTTGTTTTACAGGTCGGCCGCTATCCTGATTCTCGCACTGAGTTTCACGCTGGCGGCTCACGCGCAGGATGAACAGCAGACGTTCACCTTCGAGTTTTCCGGTGAAAAACTGACTTCCGCGCTGGAAAAACTTGCCGGTGCCTCAGGCATGCACCTGATTTACGATCCCGAAATTGTCAGGGATGTGGTGATTTACCGCAGAGTCAGAAACCAGCAGTTCGATGACGCGCTGCGATCCATTCTAACCGAGACAGGACTGGACTTTATCATCCTTTCATCAGGAACGTATGTGGTTGTGAAATCGAGCCAGGCTGAACCGGCTTATGGTTCTTTTTCAGGAAAAATCGTGGATGCGGAAACCGGTGAGCCGCTTCTTGGTGCAACCGTAATGCTTGCCGACGCCAGCGGCGGAACCGCGACAGGACTCAGTGGCCATTTTACGATAAACCGGATGATCAGTGGAAATCACGAAATTATCTTTTCGTACGTGGGATATCGCCCGATCCGCAAAGTTATTCGGATTGATCCTGAGGCAAATCTGAATGAAACGATCCGTCTGATCCCCGCTCAGGTGGATTTCTCTCCGGTCGTGGTTTCTGCCCACATGCCGGTGATTTCGGCACATCGCGACATCACAGATTACAAAACCTCTTTGTCTGACTGGCAGGCCGGCCGGCTTCAGGGTCCGGTAAAAAGTCTGGAGCTTTTTCCCGGCGTTCAGTATGGAATTGGCCTCACCGATCTTCATATTCAGGGTGGTCAGCCCGGAACGCACCGCTTTTTTCTGGATGGCGCCCCGGTTTATAATCCGTACAGTTTTGGACGTCTTTTCAGCGCGTTTAGTCCGTATTCGATCAATCGGGTTTC
>PXAI01000240.1 GCA_003567135.1 Balneolia bacterium
ATAATTATGGTAAAGAACGGCTTGAGGCGATTGGTCATGAAAATAATGTTAATTGCACCACCTGTTATGGATTACTCCCTTGGTAATGCTGGAGGAGTTCTGAAGCCCATAGCAATGGATGCAACTCATACTTGTCCTCCTTATGGTATTTACCTGCTTGCAACAATTCTAGAGAGCCATGGATATGAAGCCATTGTCGTAGACCTAGTGGCGGAAGGGATAAACTCGATTGAAAGTCATCAAAAAATATTAAAAAGCTGTGATCTCGTAACTATTGGAGCCACATCTCTATCTTGGCCTACGGCGTTAGATATTGTGTTCCAAATTCGCAAGATTGCTCCTGATATATTAATTGAACTAGGAGGAATTCATCCAACTATGTTCGATAGTTATATATTGAAAAATTATCCGGTAGACTATATTATTCGAGGAGAAGCAGAAAGAGCATTGCCAATACTTTGTAAAGCTATTGAAAATAAATCTTCGCTATATGAAGTCCCAAATTTGTCATGGAAGTCACATAGAAATACTATTACGAAAAACGCCCTAGCTAAGAAAATGACTGGGGAAGAGCTTGGACGATTCCCTATCCCCAACTACTCTATCTTGCCACGAGGAGTGTATCAAAGCCTTTCCCTTGAATCATCGCGTGGATGTAAATTTGATTGTGCATTTTGCAGCACTTCATATAGAAGAACGTGGCGAGCGATTCCTGCGACGATTTTTGTTGAACGCTTAGCTGAAACGATGAAATATATCGATAAAGTCCAGTTTAAGACATTACAAATTATTGATGACGAGTTTACCTTAGATGTTGAAAGAGTCATCGAAATTGCGAAGTTACTACATAAGAATAATTTGAAGCCAAGTCTTATTTACAATTCTAGAGCAACTGACTTAATTTCGGATCAGCTAGTTGATAACCTAGCAGAATTTACAAGACAACTTTTAGTTGGTGCTGAGTGCGGCTATGAAGATGGTTTGCAGAGAGTTGGCAAAGGGACATCATGTGGAATTTTAGAAGAAGCAGCCAAAAAGCTAAATACTTTCGGGATAGCCGACAAAGCAGACTTTTCATTCATTTTAGGATTGCCATGGGAAACCCGTAATGAGATAAACCAAACCATCAATTTTGCGACTCATCTACATATCAAGTATGGTGTTCGTATCTTATTACAATGGTATTGTCAAATCCCAGGATCTAGAATATGGGAGGAGTTCAGGAAAAATGAAGTTGTGGACGAGACTATGTACGATTACTATGGATTCTTCAGAAATTTATATTTATTTAGATCTGGGGTAAATGTGTTGCCTTCGGAAGTGTTTGAAATTAGCAAAGTGATTTCAGATTTGCAAAAAATCTCAAAAATTCGTTGGGGAAACTATCCTACTATTGAATATAGTATTCCGGAAACTATATCGGAAAATTATTTGGGTCTCTTGAACGATCAGAATGACCTTTCAGGCTTGAAGAGCTTAAGGGAGGTTGCACAGGCATGACAGAGAAGTAGTCAAGTCAAATCGACATAGATTTTAATATAAAAACTAGCATTTTTTTGCCAAACAAAGGAGGTTATTATGGAAACCAGAATTACTGAGGAACAAATCGAAGGGTTGATGCAGAGACTGATTTTTGAATCAGGTTTTCGTGAAAGATTAGAGCAAGATCCAGTTGAAACATTAAGTGAGTTGGGTATCGATGCTAGTGACCCAGAGGTTCTCAGAGCTATCCGAGGAGAAGAAGGTATAAGTCGTGAAGCAGCCGTTCTTGCCGTCGCTCCTTTGGTTTCTGTAGGTACTAGACCGGCAGTAAATGTTGCAGTCGAAAGTGCGGTTGCTACGGCAGTTGTTGGTGCAGCAAAAACTGCTGTCAGAGAAGTGTCTACATATGAAGAGGAAGGAGGGACAGATATTGAACAAAGTTGAAAAAGGTGATTCTCCAAAGTGACCTTTCCCAAAAACCAAAAACCTACCTATTGAGTGGAAATTATCGGGCATTTTAAAGTAGGTAAAACATGGTTTGATGTCTTATCTCCGGCTTAAGACAACATGAGGGGGTATGGGAGACGAGGGAACTTTCCTTTCCATACTGCCTTACTATTGTCCTAACCGTTTCCTCGCCCCTCTCACCGAACCAAGCTGCTTCAGTGCCATACCTGCCACCAAACAGACCCTACCAATAATATACAACCTTTTGTTATTTCCATACCAATAAACCTAACTACGGCAAAGGAAAACAGAGCAACATATTGGTATAGGTGTATAGTGAAGACAACACAATGAATGTTCAGGAATTATGCGTACTGCTTGCAGCAGCGCTTGCGCTCCCGCCCATAACTGGGAGTTGACCACCTCCGAAGTACAGCAATTAATCGGAGTCAAACCCTATTGTAAGAAAGGAGAAAATACCTATAAACGAGGTTCATTTATCTTTGTTAAAACTGGGAGAATCGGTAATCAAACTTCATGGCGAGTAGATAAAATAGCTTATTGATTAAGTTCAGCTCCAGTAAGTTGGGAGATTTCCCGTAGGGTTTGCTCAAGGTTATTCTCTACTTCAAATAAACTGTTTTCTAATTGTTCTCCCCTAAGTTGGGAGTTGAGGTATTCATTAGTATTTCCTTGACCTAATCTATAGCTAATTAACTCTATTTGTTGCTGTTTTTGAAAAGTATTTAACTGAGAAAAGATTAAATCCCGTCGTCGTTGAGATGATTCATAATTTAAGACTAAGCGTAATACTTCAGCTTCTAAGACAG
>PXAI01000083.1 GCA_003567135.1 Balneolia bacterium
AAACATTCTCTGTTGATAATGTGGATTCCCTTCAGGAAATCTCGAAGCCGGATTACGAGCTTTTCAAATATCAGGGTATTCAGTCAGTTATCATTCTTCCGATGATCATCAGCGGTGACGTCTCCGGTTTCATCGGGCTGGATATGGTTCGCAAAACGCGGGAATGGAAGGAGTCTGATCACCTCGTTTTACAGCAACTGGCCAACATTTTCGCCTCAGCTTTTTACCGCCTCGAAACCGAATTTGAGCTTCGCAAACGCGAAGAACGCTTCCGGTCGCTGGTGCATAACGCACATGATCTCATTACGATCATCAGCTCAAGGGGCCGTGTTCTCTACAACAGTCCCTCCTTTTACCGCATTACGGGCTATAAGGATTCGGAAGTCATCGAGAAAAATATCCGCTCAATCTTTCATCCTGAAGATCTCGATGAGATCATCGAGATGTTTCAGGAAGTTCGTAGTACATCGCAAAGCAGCCGTAAAATAGTGCTTCGTATTTACGATTCAGAAGGCCGTATCCGGTGGATGCAGTGCGCAATCACCAACCTGCTCGATAATCCCGCTGTTAAAGGCATTGTCATAAATTCGCGGGATATCACGGAAACCAGAGAACAGGAAAACGTGATCCGCAAAAATGAGCAGATGCTCAACTCGATTAACACCAACGTTAGTGAAGGCATTTTCAGAAGCAACGCCGATGGCCATATCGTTTACGCCAATAATGCTTTTCTGAATCTTTTCGGATTTGAAAGTGTTCAGGAAGCATCCGAAAGACACGCCACCGGTTACTATGAAAATCCGGAAGATCGCGAACGGATAGTCTACTTACTTGAAAAGTACGGCAGTATTTCCAACGAACAGGTCCGTTTCAGGCGTAAAGATAGTTCCGTTTTCTGGGGTCTCGAAAACACAACGCTGATTCGCAACGAAGACGGAACTCATTATTATGATGGCGTTATAAACGATATCACCGCGCGTGTTGAAAATGAGTCCGCTCAGCGGGCACTCTACCGCGTTTCACAGGCTGCGCAGACAACCAAATCCGCTTCTGAACTTTGCGCCGTTGTGCACAAGGAGATTAAGGGGATTATCCCCGTAGAAAATTTCTGCCTGAGTTTGTTTGATCAGGAATCAGGCTACTTTTCCTACCCATATTTCAGTGATACGGAGCTGGAGAGTCCTTCAACCCACAAGGATAAATCCGGACTTACCGAATTCGTGTTCCATTCAGATGGCATCGTAAGTAAAAATAAAAGCGATCTTGAAAAAGATATCCAGAGCGGAAACCTGGTAGTTGAGGGCGAAATCCCCGAAAAACTTCTGGGAGCGCCGCTCTTTTTTAACGACCGGAAAATTGGCGTCCTGCTTACATATTCCCGAAAAAATGATTCGCTGTTCGAGGAAAAGCATCACGAACTGCTCACCTTCGTAGCCGATCAGATTGCGCTCGCCGTCAGTAATCTTGCCACGCTCGAGCTGCTGGATATGCAGCACAAATACTCTGATGCGATCATTAACAGCCTGCCGGGTATTTATTATCTGCATGATGAGCATTTCAGCATCGATCGCTGGAATCAAAACCTCGAGCAGGTTACGGGTTACTCAAGAGATGAAATCAGAGGGATGAAGCCGCATCAGTTCTTTGGCCGCGATTTCTCCGAAGTCATTTCGGATATTAGTAAATCGGCATTCAAGAACGGCGGCTTTGAGTTAGAGCTTCCGCTTCAGCGTAAAAACGGAAAAAACTCGCCGTACTTCCTGTCGGGAACTGTCATTACCTATCACAAGAAAAACTACCTCAGCGTGGTTGGAATTGACATCGGTGAACGTGTAAAAGCTGAAAAACAGACCATTGAATCGCTTAAAGAGAAGAAAATTTTACTTGCCGAAATTCATCACCGCGTAAAAAATAATCTGGCCATTATTACCGGGCTTCTTTCTCTTCAGGCGGATAATATTTCCGATGCCAGCTACAAAAAACTGATTCAGGAAAGTGAGCTACGAGTTCGTACCATGGCGATGATTCACGAAAAACTGTATCAGAACGAAACGTACTCAAGAGTCGAGTTTGAGACATACGTGCATGAGCTGATCGCCAATATCAACCTGATGTACAGCAAACCCGGCCCGATAAACATCGAAACGAATATCCGTTCGGTTAAGCTGGATATCAACCGCGCCATACCATGCGGTTTGATTCTTAATGAGCTGCTTACCAATTCGTTTAAACACGCCTTCAACAACAAGGATTCGGGAAATATTAAGATTCAAATGTCAGCACGGAATCAATCTGTTGAATTAGTATATTGTGACGACGGAGTTGGTTTTCCACAGGGATTTAATATTGAACATGCAAGTTCTCTTGGAATGACTCTTATTCAGGGCTTGACCGGACAACTGAGCGGAGATTGTTCTTTCAAAAAAGGTCCGGGGTTGCAGTTTAATCTAACTTTTAAAACCTGACATGAAAAGTATTCTTATAGTTGAAGATGAATTTATTCTTCAGATGATGCTGGAGAAAATGATCCTCAAAATAGGACATAAGATTGCCGGTAAAGCGAAAAGCAGTGAAACTGCTATCGAACTTGTTAAGGAAACTAAGCCAGATCTTATTTTGATGGATATAAAAATCATTGGTGAGCTTGATGGCATCGATACGATAAAAAAAATTCGTGAGTTCTCTGATGTGCCGGCGCTCTATATTTCAGGAAACACTGATCCTGCCACAAAAAAACGCGCCATGGATAC
>PXAI01000182.1 GCA_003567135.1 Balneolia bacterium
GGAAAATTGATGGTGTACATACGTGGCGCAGCCATGCCGTAGAGACGCGATGCATCGCGTCTCTACGGCAGGGCTGCGCGCTATGGTTAAAATTTGCCACAGGAACGTATCTACGATTACTTTTTCAACTTCGCCCCACTAACGGAAAAAAATCTTTCGAAAAATCCGTGATTTCGGGAACAAAGTTTTCATCCTGTGGTACAAGTTTACTGCGCTGCAATATCAGCGTTCAAAAATGCGGATTGATTTGCTTTTAAAGTCGGGTCAGTCTATCTTTAAGATCAGGTTAGAATCATAAAAAAGAGCTCATATTTATTGCGAAACTGATACTGTAACTTAAAATTTTCCCATAAGGCTGTAACCGCCTTTTCGCAACATCCATACACCAATCTGGCAGCTCAGGTTTGAAATTACTCTCATTTCGTACTGGGATTCTTATCCTTCTTCTGCATTTCTTCCTGTTCTCTTTCGCGGAAGCTCAACAGCTTCGTGTGGAAAGCAGAACCGCTGAGTTTACAGATTATGTGCTCGCGAACGACAGCCTGAAGATTCTCCCACCCCAGAATTTGCGCGTTCCTTATAATCAGGGCGATCTTCGCTACCGCATCCTCGAACAGGAATTTGTACGCGTTCGCTATGATGAAATTCCCGATTTTATCGGCAGTGAAAATGTTTCCGAAGTTCTGGGCACTACCGAAAATCCGTTTGCTGAGGCAAGCGCGCCCGGCGTTTACCGGAATCAGCAGGTTAGTTTTCTCAAGCTGAATTTAGCCCGCAGGGATATCCGGGATAAAAACACGTATCTGCTCATCAAAAATCTGCGGATTCGCGTTTACAACGACAGAAATTACGAATCCCGAAGCCTCACATCACAACAACAGGCTGAGCCTTCCGATCACCCGCTCGCTTCCGGAACCTGGTACAAAATCCCCGTTACACGGGATGGTATCCATCAAATTAACCGCGATTACCTTCAGGAACTCGGCATCAGCACCGGCTCTGTTGATCCGCGTAACATTCAAATCTGGGGTACTAACGGATATGAGCTTCCGAAGCCGAATAATCAGCAGGCACCACAATGGTCGGAAATTCCGATAATTGTTGAGGGCGAGGGTAACGGAGAATTTAACAGCGGCGATCGCATCCTGTTTTACGGAAACAGCGTGAATGAGATATTTTACGATGCTGAAGCGCAGACATTCCGCCACAACAAACACAGCTACAGCCGCACCAACTACGTTTATCTGACCGTTGCGGGATCTCCGGGCCGAAGGCTCTCTGCCCAGTCGATGAGCAATCCGGAGATCACAACCAGCACGTTTAAAGATTTCATCTGGAAGGAAGAGGAACTTACCAAGCCGGAATCACGACTGAGATCGGGAACACACTGGTTTGGCCAGCAGTTTACGCCGCAATTTACCTCGCAATCCGTTATGCGCGATACCCTTGCGGGAATTACTTCCGGTTCGCCGATTGAGCTGTACATCCGAACCGGTGCAAGAGCGCGAACGAATTCTTCCGTCGAGTTCAGCATCAACGGCCAATCGGTTGGCAGTGCAAATATGGCATTTATCACCCAGCTTACAGGGGATGTCGGCCGGGCGGCAACGTTCGGAATTCTCGACCGGAATATCGTGGAAACCATCCCCGGCCTTGGCAGCGGCGTAATTGACCTGCGTGCCGATTTTTCCTTCGGATCTTCCGAAGCGCGTGGCTGGATTGACTTCATTAACCTGAGGGTTAACCGCAGCCTGACCGCCAGAAACGGGCGCCTTCGTTTCTTCAGTCCCGAAGATCAGGGAGCCGGCGGCGTTACACAGTATAATCTTACGGGCTTCAATTCACAGCCGTTCGTAATGGACGTCACCAATCCGGTTGAGCCCGTTTTGCTTCAGGTTACCCAATCAGGCAGCCAGTACCGCGTAACGCATCATGGAAACCCCGGAAGGATTTTCTTTGCGCAGACCTCTTTCTTTTCACCTGAGCCGGGAAGCCAGGTAGCAAATCAGAATCTGCACGCGATTTCATCGCACCCGAACTACATCATTGTAACAGCCGAGCCATTTCTCGAGACTTCGCAGGAACTCGCCGATTACCGTGCTCAGCGGGATGGATTACGTCCTGTTGTGGTAACTCAGGATCAGATTTTCCACGAGTTTTCCGGCGGTGTTCCCGATCCTACTGCTATCCGGAATTTTGTGCGCCATCTTTGGCTGATGGCCGGAAATAACGAAGAGCTCCTCCCTAAACATCTCCTTTTATTCGGGGATACCACCTACGATTATAAAGGGATTGAGTCCGCGCCGCTTACCAACCACGTTTTTACGTTCCAGCACTATATCGATCAGGATAATCTCCAGCGCGCAACAACCTTCGCAAGCGACGACTTCTTCGGATTTATGGGCGAAAATGAGGGCTCATGGCGCACACAGGATGTCAACATTCTGGATATCGGCATTGGACGTCTCCCTGTTCAGACTATTGATGAAGCCCGCCTGATGGTGGAAAAAATTAAATCCTACGAAGAAGCTGATAACCGCGGAGACTGGCGTACGCTCTTCACCTACGCGGCGGATGACGGCATTAACGGAACGGAAAACGACCGCGATCTGCATACGTACAATGCAGACTTCACGGCTGAAACCATTGATGAAGACGAAACGGGAATCCGGGTCAGAAAAATTTACCAGTTCAGCTATCCGGTTGAGAACACAACGGCAGGACGCAGAGCGCCGGCAGCCACGGCTGATTTCATCAATACGATTAACAACGGTACGCTTACCATTCATTTTTCGGGTCACGGTAACGAGCAGGTTCTCAGCGGTGAGCGCCTCTTTACCAGCGACAATATTTCGCAGCTGAATAATTCTGACCGTCTGACGATTCTAACTACGGTAACGTGCTCATTCGGCCGGTTTGATGACAACGCCGCGCAGTCGGGTGCCGAAAGAATGCTGCTGCACGATCGCGGCGGCGCTGTCGCTGTTTTTACCACAACACGCGTTGTATTTACAAGCGGATCAACCGCCGGAGACAACAACTTCCCGCTTCATATCAGCCTGAATCAGGCAATGGTGCAGCGAGACGACGACGGCAGGCCAAAACGACTGGGCGATATTTACAAAAACGGCAAAAACCCGATTTATGCGATCAGTCAGCGTACCAATCCCCGCAAATTTATTCTGCTTGGTGATCCGGCGCTTCGTATCGGTTTGCCGGAAGGCCGTGCCGAAATCACGTCCCTGAATGAAAATATCAATCTGGATGAAGAGCCTGTTCAGGTGCGCGCCCTCGACCGGATGGAAATCTCAGGAAACATCACCGGTTCCGATGGCCAGATAAACACCGCGTTTAACGGCGAAGCACTTGTGAAAATCTTTGATGCTGCCCGTTTCGTTTCGCTTCCGAATCCTGATACAGACTGTTTTTATCTGACCAATTGCGGCTACCAGCATCAGACAGATTTGCTTTACAACGGCCGCGTGAGCGTTACAAACGGACAGTTTTCCACGGAGTTTATCGTTCCTAAGGATATCTCCTACTCAGATTCCCTCGGCCGGATTCACGTGTATGCCGTAAATCCCGAAAGTATGGATGCAGTGGGATCATTCTCGAATTTCTTCCTGAACGGAACGAACCCTGATGCCGAGAATATTTATGACGGCCCGGAAATTGATGTTTATCTGAACGACAACACGTTTGTGAACGGCTCGCTTACCAATGCATCTCCTGTTTTGCTGGTGGATATTGAAAGTGAGGCCGGCGTAAACACAACGGGTGCAGGCGTTGGGCACGAAATAGTGGCTATTTTACGCAATGAGGATAATCCCAGCCAGGAAAACACGTTAATACTAAATGATTTCTACGAAAGTGAGCTTGACGATTTTACCAGAGGATCAATCCGTTATCCGCTGGATCAGCTGGCTGACGGTTCGTGGTCGATAACGGTGCGTGCATGGGACGTTTTCAATAATGTCGGGCAGAACCAGATTTTCTTTGACGTTTCCGGTGGTGAAGACCTCACGATCAGAAACATGTACAATTATCCCAACCCAATGCACAATTTTACCCGGTTCGTGTTTGAGCATAATCAGCCGATCGGGACACCTATTGATGCATTTATCCGGATTTATACGCTGAGCGGCCGGCCGGTGGCTCAGATACGTGAAAGCCGGATCGCTTCCGGAAACCTCGAGATGTTCGAGTGGAACGGGCGGGATGATGACAACAACCGGCTCGCCGCGGGTACCTATCTGTATCACGTGCGGATTCGCACTGATGGGGTAAACGGGCGTCAATCGCAGGAAAAAATCGAACGGTTAGTTATCCTGCGTTAGAACTTAGGCATATTCAAACAATAATGATAAATTACCGGAATAGTCACTCTTCAGATTCAGGGTGCGTATTCAGGTGAAAAACCAAGGTTTACACAAGATCAATTATAAGACCAAGCAAATGACACGATTCAATAAAACCATCTTAACGCTCTTTATCGTGCTGGGCTTTTCAGCATCTGCAGTTAACGCACAGGTCGGTATTACATCGGTTCCGTTTCTCCAAATCGAACCCGATTCCAGAACGCCCGGTATGGGTAACGCCGGTGTGGCTATTGCCGACAACGCCTCAGCCGTTTTCTGGAACCCGGCCGGACTCGCTTTCCAGGAAGAAGGCACACAGATTTCTCTTACCCACGCCAACTGGCTCCCAAATTTCGACACCGATCTTTTCTATGATTATCTCGTGGGCCGTACCTACGTGGAAGGCATCGGAACATTTGGCGGACACATCACTTTTCTGAACCTCGGTGAGCAAATCCAGACGGATGAAACCGGTGAACAAATCAGAACATTTTCGAGCTACGAACTTGCAGCCGGTGTATCCTACGGCTTCAGGCTGAACGATAACTGGGCACTTGGTACCGGTATGCGTTTCATTTACAGCCGTCTTGTTCCGTCCGGAATTGAGGTCAGCGGCCAGACAGCACGCTCAGGTACCTCGGTAGGTGTCGACCTTGCAGCCATGTACCGCAGCAACGATGTCGTGTTCCTGAACCGTCGCGGCCAGTTCAGCGCCGGCCTTAACCTTTCCAACATCGGCCCTGCTATCCAGTACACCGATGAAGCCCAGAAAGATCCCCTGCCAACCCTGCTTCGTATGGGTGTTGCCTACGATATGGACCTTGACCTCGGTGGTTACAACACGCTTACTTTCGCGGCTGATCTCTCAAAAATCATGGCGCGTAACGATGAAGAAGGCGTTGCCATGGGCGTGATGGAAGCTCTTTTCAATTCATGGGATACCTACCGCCGCACGCCGGACGGAGGCCAGACCTGGGTTGATGTACCGCTCGCAGAGCAGTTCATGTACGCGTTTGGTGTCGAATACTGGTACAATCGTCAGTTTGCGGTTAGAACCGGTTACTTCTACGAGGCGCCAAATAACGGAGACCGCCAGTTCATCACCTTTGGTGCAGGTCTGCGATACAACATCTTCGGAATCGACTTCAGTTATCTCTACACGATCCGCGAAGATCACCCGCTTGCAAATACCGTACGTATTTCAGCTATTGTTGACTTCTGATCAGCACTTTTTCCGAACTACCCTGAATCTAATCTGAATGCTCTTTGCTGGTCTTAATGGCAGAAGAATATCCTTATTGGGTATTCTTCTGTTTTGTTTTTACTCGTATTCATCTGCCCAGGTAAGCCCTGCTGTAACCTTTCCTTCTTACCAGACAACTGATCCCATCGGGACAGGAACCGTAAGAATTATCGCGGCTATGGTTGAATTTCAGCCCGATGACAACCGCTTTACATCAGGCGACGGCACCTTTGAAATCGATTATCTTCGTGATAATGATATCATCATTGATCCCCTGCCGCATGATCAGGGCTATTTTGAGGCGCATCTTGAATTCGTGCAGAACTACTTCAATGCCGCCTCGTTTGGCGCGCTGAACGTGGAGTTTACCGTACTGCCCGAAGTTTTCAGGCTGGATAACGAGATGAAAGAATATTCGCCAACCGGTCCCGACAACAGCGAAAACTTCCGCCTTGCCAACCTTGCGCAGGATACCTGGCAGAAAGTTGCCGAATCGGGGCTCATCAGTCCTGATGATTATCTGCCCGGGCGCACCATGTTCGTTATTTTCCACGCCGGCGCCGGCCGAGATATCGAACTGACCGGAACCACACTTGATAATACGCCGCAGGATATTCCCTCCGTTTATCTGAGCGACCGCGCACTTCGCGACCTCCTCAATGCACCTGATTTTGATGGTTTTCAGGTAGCTGACGGCGTTTTTGTACGCAATACGGGCATCCTTCCACAAACGCAGTCGCGCCGCGGCGAAGACGTTACGGGCGCTGAATTTGTGCTTGAGCTTTCCATAAACGGTATCCTTACCGCCACCGTAGGCAGCTTTCTGGGGATTCCCGACCTGTTCAACACAGAATCAGGAAGATCGGGTATCGGAAGATTTGGCCTGATGGACGGTGCCGGAATCTTTTCATACTACGGCCTCTTCCCTCCGCTTCCGTCCGCCTGGGAACGGATTTATATGGGATGGGATCTGCCGTTTGATATCACGCTTGATGACACCGAACCGATCACCCTTCCGGCCGTTTCATCCGCCGAACCGGGGCGCATTGCCAGGCACCGCGTTTCCTCTGATGAATATTTTCTCGTGGAAAACCGACATCGTGATCCGGATGGCACCGGCGTAACCGTAACGATACGTACGCCGGACGGTGAATACATCGACTACAGTTTTGATAACAGCGAAGAACGCTTCAACCCGTTCGATCAGAGCGATTACGACGAAATTTTTGCACCCGGCGTATTAACCAACATCAGCAATTTCGACTGGAGCCTTCCCGGAGGCCTTGACCTGGGCGAAGATGAAGTAAATGAAGATGACAACCGCGAGCTAAACGGCGGGATGCTCATCTGGCATATTGATGAAGCGGTAATCCGTTCTAATATTGGCAGCAACAGCATCAACAACAATCCTGACCGCGGCGGCGTGATTCTTCAGGAAGCAGATGGCGCGCAGGATATCGGGCGTCCTTCAACCGGCCTGACCTCGTTTGAAAGCGGTGGCCCGTTCGATTTCTGGTGGTCAGGCAACGATTTCACCGTAATACTGCCGACCGGTCAGCGTATCGTGCTGTACGAAAACCGTTTCGCGCATGATACCTTCCCGAATAACCGCACCAACACGGGAAGCCGCAGCTATTTCGAATTTTATGATTTCTCAGATAATCTCTCCGTCTCATCATTCCGCGCGCGTCCGGCTGCACCCGATTTCTTTAACATTGTACTCGATACCGTGCTTCCGGATTTCACGGGCCACGCTGAAAAACGCGCTATCCCAATCGGGCTTTCCTCCGTTGAGGATGCTTTTGATGATTCCCGCTATCTCATCATCCCGACCGATAACGGCGTTTATTACCTGAGATACACCGGTGATGATTTTGAGGAGCCTGAATTTCTTACCTCGCTCAATCCCACAGCGCAGCCTTACACGGACGGATCGCTCATTCTTGCCGGACTCCAAAACGCAACCGTTACCGCAGAAGCATGGCGATTTGAAAACGGTTCGCCGTTTCTCATCTGGGATACAGAGCCCAATACCGATACTCCCCCAACCGGCCTTCTGAGCTCCATCGACGGCGAAACCATCGAGCTGGACGGCACCAGATTTTCAGTTTTAGTTTCTGATGGCTCCGTTGTTGAGACTACCGAAAGCCGCCAGTCCAGCGGATTAATCGGAGGTGAGCAGGCTGTTATCCTGAATGACAGATTGTTTGTGTTTGATCAGGAGATCAGCCTTGGTAATCGCATGAATTCAGATCGTCTCTATGCCGGCATGCTTCGACTGGCCGGAAACGAATCGCCTTCTGCGTTTTTGCTTACCGACGAAATGTTTGAGGTCATCAGCCAAAACGGCGACATCTTCACACTTCTGCAAACCGGAAGCGAATCTTTCAGCATACCGGCGCTTATTGATCTGGACGACAGCGGCACGCTTGATTTTCTCTATGCGGATTTCGATAACAATATCCTTAATGCAAGAAATAAACGCGGCGGCACGCTCTGGAATTTCCCGGTTGATATCCCCGTAGGACTCCATCTTACCGGAAGCCCGATCGTAGCCGATATTTTCGACGATGGCAGATTCGAAATACTGATTCCCGCCGCAGACAGTCTTTCGTCAGTTATTCTGGGATATGATGACCGCATGCGCGCCCTGCCCGATTTCCCGCTCTACGCCGGAAGCCTCGAAGCAATCAACGTCTTCAGAAACGGCATTGAACCATTCTGGGACGGACAAACGCTCTTCGTCACTTCACCCTCCGGAGACCTCAAAGCGTGGCGTTTTGATGATACCGGAAACACGCTCTGGTCATCTTTTAAAGGAAATGATCCCCGTGGAAAAATTCTCGGCTCAGTTGAGGGCTCCGGCCCTGCTCCCGGCAATTTTGGCCTGCTCAACAAGGATGAAACCTACAACTGGCCCAATCCGGCTAACAGCGAAACGTACATCCGCTACCAGACCAGCGAGCAGGCGGATATCTCCATCACGGTTACAACGATGAGTGGAAATATCCTTTATGAGCGCTCCGTTCAGGCGCGCGGCGGGGTTCCCGAGGAGGTTCTGGTAAATACATCTTCCTGGAGCAACGGCGTCTATTTTGCGCGCGTTAAGGCAACGGCAAACGGCCGCTCGGAAACACGTCTCATCAAAATCGCGGTAATGCACTGATATGATGAAAACAGTAAAAAATATCTTTCTCACGTTATCCGCGATGCTCGTTCTCGGAATATTTTCCGTGAATCCGGCTCAGGCGCAGAATGATCCTCAGTTTTTAAGCTATCCGTTCAGCCATCTCGACTGGTACACCATCGAAAGCGAGCGGTTTCTGATCCATTTTCAGGAAGGAAATGATCGCCCGGCGCGAGTCATTTCCAGAATTGCAGAAGAAGTATGGGATGAAATCACCGAACTGTACGATTTCGAGCCTGATACGCCGCTGAGCATAGTTTTAATTGACCGCGAAGATTACTCAAACGGCGCCGCCTATTTTTACGATAATAAAATTGAAATCTGGCTGCCGGCTCTTGATACGCCGCTTCGGGGAACCAACGACTGGCTCCGAAACGTAATCACACACGAATTTACGCACATTGTTCAGATTCAGGCCGGGATGTCGCGCAACCGCCGCTGGCCGATGACCTACATTCAGTGGCTTTCCTACGAAGATGTGCGCCGCCCTGATGTCCTTTACGGATATCCGTCGGGAATCATCACCTACCCGTTTGCATCCGTCAGCGTTCCGGCGTGGTTTGCTGAGGGAACCGCTCAGTTTATGCGCGACGGCCTCTATTACGATACATTCGATTCGCACCGCGATATGCTCCTGAGAACACATGTTTTGGATGACAAGCAGCTCGGGCTTGTTGAGATGGGACATTTCTCATCCAAAACCAGCATGGAGCGCGAGCTGGCCTACAATATGGGATTCTCCTTCACTCAATATCTTTCCAATCGTTTTGGCGAAGAGGTTCTGGCTGATATCACGCGGGCAACGAGCCGCCATCGCGATATTCGTAACGCTATGCGCGCCGTAACCGGCATTCGCGGAGATGCCATTTACAACGACTGGGTAGACAGTCTCAGAACCAGCTACACCGATTTTACGGAAAACATAAGGCCTTTTGAGGATGCGGAATCTGTCGAGGAGTGGGGGTTTTTCAACTTCAGCCCGACCTTCACACCCGACGGCCGGATTGCGTATCTCTCCAACAAAGGATTTGATTTCCCGATGTCCACGCTCTGGATTAAGGATCAGAACGGCGAATCTGTCAGCATGCTCGATTTTGGCGATAACCAGAACAGCGGACTCGGTTTCCGGCACAGCTGCGGACTTTACTCAGAGCCCATTCTCTCCAGAATCGGAAACGGGTTTACCTTTTCGCCGGATGGTGAGCATATTATCTACAACAAAATCCGCCAGAACCGCTTTGGTGAGACGTACAACGATCTCTATCTGTACAACATCCAAAGTGAAGACTCAGACCGGCTGACGCAGGACGGAAGATTATCCGAGCCAGATTTTTCGCCGGATGGTTCCGAAATCGTGGTGCTTCAACTTCGTGACGGTTCCCAGAACATTTCTATTTACAATCCCGAAACGGACTCTTTGCGCGTGCTCACGTCCCAGATTCACGGTGAGCAGTTTTACGCACCAAAATGGTCTGCCTATGGCAACACTATTTTCGCGGCACAGTCCCGGCTGAAAGGCCGCCGCCTCGTTCAGGTTGATCCGCAAACCGGCGCGGTTGATGTCCTTCTGGATATCGAAGGTGTGGATACCCGGGATCCGTTTCCCGGTCCGGATGGCGAACATCTCTATTTTTCGATGGATCACGGCGGAAAGTTTGATCTCTACAGGATGCATCTCGAGACGCGCGAAATTCGACGCCTTACTGATGTAGTCGGCGGCGCGTTTATGCCAAACGTTTCCGAAAACGGCGAAATGCTCTACAGCGAATTCACCTCCGGCGGATATAAAATCCGGAAAGCCCGCGTTGATGATCTTCTGGCATTTCACGATGAAGTCATGGAAACACCGCAGCTCAGCGGCCGCACGTTTGCTCTGAATGCCAACGAGCTCAACACATTCGACGACTCTGATATTTACCCATTCAGCAGTACCGAATACGCTGTTGCGGATACCGCCGCGTACAACTTTTCGCTGGCTACCAGAAACCAGGCCGACAACCGCTCTTTTTACGCTTATGAGGATACGTTTCTCTCCTTCAGCTTCATGCCGGTCATCCGGTTTGATAACTATTCGAAGGAGTACGGAAGTAACTCAAACCTGATCAAAGCGGGTCAGTTTGGAGATCTCGGGCGGAATATTCTGCGCGATACCAAAGTCGGGTTTTACATGGCATCACGCGAAGTTCGCGAACGATTCAGCCTGTTTGGCGGATTACTTGTTGGGCCGGCTTCCCGCGAAGCGGAAACCATCGACGGCTTTTTTACGCCTCAGCGGCTGATCGACCTGGACAGGGATCTCTTTCTGATCGCCGAATACACAGGCCTGCCGTTCATCGACCGGCACTGGTCACCAACCATCTCCATTTCGCTTTTCAATCTTCGCAGAAACGTAAAAGACGGCATCGAAATTGAAGAATTTTCCTGCACGGCCTGTCTGCCGGATACCACGTCAATCGATATCGCCTATGATATCTGGCAGGCGGAAATAAGCCTGCTTTCGAAAATCAACCGGTTCAGCATGGTTGAGCTGGGATATCACTACTCGCCGTACCGCGTGTCAACAGAAACGTTTTTTTCGAATGAGTTTCAGCAAACGGTTCCGGGCTCAACCTCCCGCTATTTCATCGGCTCGACCTATACCGCGGCATACATTGTCCGCTCGGACCTGCCCTATCGCCACGGAGACATCGCTCCGGTCGGGTTCAGGGGGCACATCAGGTACAGCTACGAACCATCGCGATTACTGGATAATTATGAAGTCCGCGACGGCACCCTGATTCCGGTTTACAACGATTTCAAAAATCACTCGGTTGAGGTTTTCACGCGATTTGGCATTCCGCTCAGGAATTATCACAACCTGCAGCTCAGATCCCGGTTCTTTACCTATTTCTCCCAGCCGGATGAGTATTTCTTCCTGGATTACATCGGGGGATTTGATGGCATGCGCAGCTATCCCTTCTTTGCGCTGGGCGGAAATACCACGGCTTACAGTCAGTTATCGTATCTTTTACCGGTTAAGACGAACATCAACCGCCAGAGCGGAAGATTTATACTGGATAAGATTTTTACCCGTTTCTTTGTTGAGGCCGGCAACGGCTGGGGCGGCCCGCTGGATATTGGTGATAACATCAAAACCGGCGTCGGCGCTGAGCTGCGGGTAGCCCTGAATTCGAACTATCTGCTGCCAACACGCTTTTTTATTAGCGGCGCATACGGACTGAATGAAATTGATCTCCGCGTTCCGGAAGGATTCGTAACGGCGGGAAGCCAGGACAGAGTTACTTTTGGCCGCGAAGTTCAGATCAATTTCGGTGTTCTGTTCGATTTTGAATTTTAACAGCAAACGAAAATCCATCAACCCAAAAAACATGCATAACGCTGGCAAAAGCTTACTTTTTTGTTTCCTGATACTGATGGTTCCTGTTTTCGTACAGGCACAGCTAAAGACCGATCTGCCGCC
>PXAI01000212.1 GCA_003567135.1 Balneolia bacterium
CGGCAGATTCGCCCGAAACGGCCAAAAAGGGAATCACCATTTCCGTTGGTTTCTGGATGGTGTTCGACACGCTCACACTGCTTTGCGGCCTGTACGCATTTGTGATCCTTTCCGATCTGGAGAATCCGATTCTGGCCTATCCGGAACTCTCCGCATATCTGCTCGGACCCGGTCTGAACGGCCTTTTCTTCACCGCGCTCATCGCCGTGATCATGTCCACGCTCGACAGCTTTCTGTTCCTGTCCGGACAAACCCTCGGCCGGGATATGCTGCGTCCGCTATTCCCAAACTCAAACCCCGTAAAGCTGACGCGCATCGCCGTGGTCATCGCGGCTATAATCGCTCTGGTAATGATCATGATTTTCCCGAGCGTAATTGAGCTCTGGTACGTAATCGGCAGCATTCTGGTTCCCGTGCTCCTGATCCCGATTCTGGGAGTGTACATCCCCTTTTTCCGCGTAAAACCCGGCGCCGCTATGCCGATGATGATCTTTACGCTGATCACCGCATCCGGCTGGATGCTGGCGGGAATCCTGACCGGGGAAACAGATCTCTATTCATACGCCTGGCTGGGCGTGGAACCGTTTTATCCCGGGCTGGGGGTTTCGGTGGTGGTGTGGATTTTGTTCAGGGAGAGAATGTAGAAGGTTTGCGGGGTTGTGGAGTTGATTATTTTTCTGGTTCTGTTGGCGCAATTCGCAGGGGTGAAAAATTTTTCGCCCCTACTGTGACGCCGATCTGAAATCCTCCGTCGCAGATCTCAAATATCCTCTCCGGGCGATAAACATTACCTAATATTTTAATATCAATATTCGTATATTGAGCTAAATTTAGAATTCGTTGTTAATCGCTTATGAACGCCTCTTTGATCGGAAAATATAACAAGCCGGGACCGCGATATACGTCGTATCCGACGGCTGTGCAGTTTAGTGAACTCGATACGGATGAGCATCTGGATTATCTGAAAAAACGGAATCGCTCTCCCAAGGATATTTCGGTATACATCCATCTGCCGTTTTGTGCCAAACTTTGCTGGTACTGTGGTTGTACTACGGTAATTACTCGTAAAAATGATCAGGCTGAGGTCTATCTGGACCGGCTGGAAGAGGAGATTAAACATCTTTCGGAACTGCTTCATCCGAATCATACGGTTAAGCAGATTCACTATGGTGGCGGTACGCCTACGTTTATGACGCCCGTTCAGCTGCGCAGACTGGGCAAAACGCTGCATCGGTATCTGAACATCGACCTGAAGGCAGAATTTGGCGTGGAACTTGATCCGCGTACGTTTAGTCAGGAGCACCTTGAGGCGCTTCTGGAAGGCGGTATGAACCGGGCCTCGCTTGGTTTGCAGGATGTCAATGAAGAGGTTCAGAAGGCGATCCACCGGATTCAGCCGGTGAGCATGGTGCATAAATCGATGGATATTTTGCGCCGGGTTGGTATCCGGTCGGTGAATCTGGATGTAATCTACGGGCTTCCGCTTCAGACGCCCGAGCGGTTTCAGAATACGCTTGAGTCGATTGCTTCGCTGCAGCCCGACCGCGTGGCAATTTACAGCTACGCGCACGTTCCCTGGATGAAACCCGCCCAGAAACTTTTGCGCGAGGAAGACCTCCCCACGCCCGAAGAAAAAATGAACCTACTTACGATGGCCGGCGCGTTTATGGATAAAATCGGGTTCACGCATATCGGCATGGATCATTTTGCGCGGCCCACGGACGAGCTGAGTATCGCACTTGAAAACGGCACGTTGCAGCGAAATTTCCAGGGATACAGCACGCAGGCAGGGCTCGATCTGTACGGGCTCGGAATGTCATCGATCAGCTCCGTCGGAAACCGGTATTTCCAGAATGTAAAAGAGCTAAACGACTGGCACGAAAAAATTGGCAAAAACGGCCATGCATGGTCGCGCGGGCTGGTGCTTACGCGCGAGGATGAGCTCCGCCGGGAAATCATCATGAAGATTATGTGCAGCCGCGAGCTGAACTTCCGCGAAATATGGGATAAGTGGTACATCAACCCGAAACAGCATTTTGCTGAGGCGCTCGAAGCGCTGAAACCGATGGAAGAAGACGGCATTGTGAAAACAGATCAGCACGGGATTACGATTCCGCCGGAGGGACGCCTGTTCCTCAGAAATATCGCAATGGCTTTTGATCCGTATCTGAAGAAAAAAAGCGACAAACCGGTTTATTCAAAGACGGTTTAACCCGGCATCACCCCGCAAAAAGGCAAATTGTTAAAAGCTTTTTTGCTGTTCGTTTATGTGGCTGATGTTATTATTTTAAATATTCATATTGCAATAATGTTTTTTTTAAGTGTTGGGGAGCACAATCAGAAATTATTGCAGGTTTATTGATATCCGTCTTATCTGCCGCATGACTTTATGATGTTAATCGGTTACAAAATTCCCGAAACATACCAGACTGTATTTCAGGATTTAGCGAACGGGCTGAACGTGCTTTCGCTGCGGATCAGCAGTGCCGAAGAGCTTAACTTCGTTGATGAGAAAAAGACCAAGTACCTGATCTCTTTTTCCAATTCATCGGGGGAAAAGAAAGAGCTGAGACTGAAATGCGGGCTAAACGCGAAGTATATCTGGTGCAAATTTTCGGAAACGGGTAAGGCCGACATCATTTTTGATCCCGATTCTGAACCTGAAAATTTCTATCTGACTGTGCTGAAGGATGATCCTGCTGAATTTAAACGACAGATGAACCGGATCATCGGCC
>PXAI01000253.1 GCA_003567135.1 Balneolia bacterium
GCCCCGCGAGGGGCGCGACGGTCCTTCCGCGACAGCCCGCCCCCCTCGATCGGGTTTCAATCCGCGCGCCCCGCGAGGGGCGCGACGGCGCATCGAATAAGTATGTGATGCGCATGGGGTTGAGGTTCGCATTTTGCGAACTTCCTGGCAATGCAAAGTTAGGGGCGTGCAATACGCGTTTTGACTGTCAAAGAACCTCTGATGATCAGCGAGTTATACGATCCGCGAATCTTCCGGTGAAATTATGGGGGCTTGGGGTTCGCGGGGCAACTATACTTCGAGGTACCCGTCGACATCATACGGTTTCTTGGCTCCGTGGTGTTCGACGCGGCGGCGCCATTCATTGCCGAGAAAGTAAAACCTCAGGGAGTCCGTTTCTTCGTCGATCAAGCCAAGAAGGCGATGCTTGAGTGTCGTGAACTGCGCGGGATCCAGTTTACATTCGAACACGGAGTTTTGCACGCGTTGACCGTAATCGAGACAGGCTTTCGCCACGCGTCGGAGCCGGCGCTGGCCGACGGGTGTCGTGGTGGAAACGTCGTAGGTGACTAAAACATACATATTGAATCGTGTTTATCGCGCGAGGAACGCCGGATACGCGTCGAGATCGCCTCGAAGGTGACGGCAGAGCAGGCGAGCCTGTAGATGGGGAACGAGGCCGAGCGTTGTTTTCTCCTGCAGAAACGGATGCACGATTTCCGTCTGTTTCCGTTCTTGCCAGAGTTGGAGCACTGTTTTGCGGGATTTCTCCTTCAAAAGGACAGCGCCGGATTCCTTGGTTTCGAAATCTCCCGGACCGATTTGTCGGCGATTGATGAGGGTCAGCACGGCGCGATCGGCAATTGCCGGGCGGAATTCCTCCATCAGGTCGAGTGCGAGCGAGGGGCGACCGGGACGGTCCCGGTGCAGGAATCCGCATTGCGAATCAAGTCCGGCGGACTCGAGGGCGCTGCGGCAGTCGTGCATCAGGAGGGTGTAGCAGAAGGACAGCAAAGCGTTGATTGGATCGAGGGGCGGGCGCCGGGAACGGCCCGAGAGGATCATGGGGGCGTTTTGGTCCGTAAGGAGCGCGTTGAAGGCGTCGAAATAAAAAACGGCCGCGTCCCCTTCGATTCCCCGTATCTCGTCGAGATCGGCGGCTTGATTAAGCGCCCGAAGGCGTTGAGCGAGGCGGTCGGCGGCGGAGATCAATGCCGAGGCCTTTTCCGGTGCCTTGTCGCCGTGATCGCGCGCGCCGCGCAGGAGGACGGTTCTGCAATTGGCGATCTTGGCCGCGACAAGGTTGCGTCCAATGGCGGCGCTGGCGGAGGGATCGTCGGCGTGGCGGTATTGGGAGCGGCGGAGCAGGACGTTTCCAGAGGTGAAACTCTGGGCGGCGGCGATGAACTTTCCGTGCGGGGTATGGAACGAGAGACTGACGTTCGCTTCAGCGCACCCTGCCATGAGGGCCGCCGAGGCGGCGCAGTCCCAACCGAAGCAGGCGATTCCGTCGAGGTTGTGAAGGGGAACCCGGAGTTTGGTTTCGCCATCGTGACGTATTTCGACGGCCGCGCCGTCACGGCGAAGGTAAGCACCTTCAAGGGTGACGAAAAGGGTGTTCAGGTGAGTTTTCATGGGGGGTCATTCGTCTGTTTTCGTGATTGAAAGATCCGAGCCGACTTGGTTGAGGCGGGCGGCGAACCAGGCCGCCGCGCCGCGCTTCCGGTCGAAGGCGCGGGGTTGGCAAAGGTTTATCAATGAACAGGCGCGGCAGAGTTTTTCATTGTATTCGGCCGTCGGAGTGATCCCGGAAGCGAGGGTGTCGTGAATGGCTTGTGCCGTTTCGGAGACCAGGCGACGAAGGCCGTCGTCGAACCCGACCTCGGTCCGCCGGCGGCGTTGTCCGTAGAAGAGATGGCCTCCGGTGATGGTTCCCGGTGAGAGATCGAGCATTTCCTCCAGACACATTCCCTGGGCGCAGAGTTGGACCTCGTCCGCGTGATGGGCTTTGGGGCGACCACGTTTGTATTCGACCGGAAGGATTGCGCCGCCTCGGTGAAACTCGACGACATCGCATTGACCGGTGATTCCAAGCCGGAGCGAACGCACGGGCAGCCCGCGGGTGATGCGGACTCCCGGACGCGTTTCACCGGCGCCCTCGTGAGCGCGTTCGTGAAGCACGCGACCTTCGGCGGTGAGTCGGTTCTCGGCCCACACCTGCTCCAAATGGATCAGCGCGCATTGGCGCGGGCAATAGAGCCAGTGCTGAAGCGCGGAGAGAAGAATCAAGTCGTCCTCTGCGTACGGCGGCGGAGCGCCGGCGGAATGCGATTCAAGGTTCACTGTCGAAAAGGATTTATGACGCGGACGCCGCCATACTTCTGTTTGTGATTGAGATCCTCGGTAAAGAGAGCCGCGCACTTTGCCTGGTTCGCGCAGGCGACAATCAGCCCGTCCCAGTGGGAGAGCTCGTAACGAAAATGAAGATCCTGAGCGGCGAGGTACGTATCGACTGTCAGCGGGAGCACTTTAAATTGGAGCCAGCGGCTTACCCAGTCTTTCTCCTGGGTGCGGGACAGGTTCAGCTTATTCGGATTACGGGCATTGGCTGTGAACTCGTTCAGGACCTGCACCGAAATGTGGAGATCGCGCTGGAGAAGGATCTCACGAGCAATGCGGGTCTTTCGCGGAACCGGAACCACCTCGTGCGCCGCGTAAACCAGGATGTTGGTGTCAACGAA
>PXAI01000103.1 GCA_003567135.1 Balneolia bacterium
AACTTTGGTAGCGGACCTGCTGAAGTACTGGTACCAATTGACTACGTGCAAGGCGAGTGGACCAGCGTTAGTATTCCAAAGAGTGCATTTGGTGATATGACATGGGATGCTGTACGTGAATTCAAGTTTGCTGCAAATGGTCCCGGAAGTGTAGTACCGGTTGATATCTACATTGATAATCTGTATTTCTCAGGCGATGGCGAGGCTGGTGATCCAACACCTCCTTCAATGCCAGACGGATTTGTGGCCAGTGATATGGTGGGACCAGATCCGGTAGATGCCGGTGAAATTTTCCTTGCTGCCGGTCCGAGCAATGTGGCAGAGCCTGATATTGAGTATCGCCTTTTCTACTCTCTCTCATCCGATGTTCCTGCAAATCCGCAGGATGCTACCGAATATGAGTTTGGTACTACACCCGGTGATGGTGACGGTGTAAATCCGTTTGGATTCAGACTGGGCGGGCTTGAAGAAGCTACCGAATACACTTTCTGGCTTTATCAGTATGATAGTGCTAACGATCTGTTTTCAGAGCCTGCCGTTGCCTCCGCGGTTTCGGGCGGTGATGGTGACGATCCTGCGGGACCACCGACTCCGGTTGGATTTACAGCCAGCGATATGGTAGGAGATGATCCCGTTGATGACGGTGAAATATTCCTGTCTGTTGGCCCGAATAACGTTATAGAGCCAAATATTGAGTACCGTCTCTTTTATTCTGTAACAGCGGATGCTCCGGCTAACCCGCAGGACGCCACCGAGTATGCTTTCGGTTCTACTGATGGCGACGGCGACGGTGTTGGTGCGTTTGGATTCAGACTGGGCGGACTTGAAGAATCTACCCATTACACGTTCTGGCTGTACCAGTACGATACCGAGCTTGAAGCATTCTCTGCCCCTGCTGAAGCCTCTGCGGTTTCAGGCGGTGAAGATGAGGGTGGAGAAGGTGAGAATGTACTTGTAAACGGAGATTTCTCTGACGGGCTTGCAGCCTGGAGTACATTTATTGCCGACTTCGCCGGCGTTAGTGCTGATATAGAAGTAGTCGATGGTGAAGCTTCTATCACAAATATTGAGGGTGCCGGTGGCGAACCCTGGTGGATTCAGCTGAATCAGATTTTTACTCCGGAACAGATCGCTTCACTTCAGGTTGGCGAAACCTATGAAGTATCGTTCGACGCCAGATCTTCTGAAGACGGACGTCCTCTGAGAATGTACTTCGGACAGGAAGGTGGCGGATTTCAGGATTTAGTAACATTTGATATCAACCTCACGACCTCCATGGAAACGTATTCAACCACGGTGGTTGTAACGCAAACCTTTGAAGAGATGAAGCTCGGTTTCGAGGCTGGTTTAAGTAATGCTGACGTTTTTATTGATAACGCAGTACTCATACTCGGCGAATCAGGCGATCCTGATCCAATAGGACCTCCAACTCCGGTTGGATTTACTGCCAGCGACATGGTTGGCCCTGATCCGGTAGACGACGGTGAGATATTCCTGTCTGTTGGTCCTAATGATGTTGAGCAGCCAAATATTGAGTACAGACTTTTTTACTCTGTCTCAGCTGATGCTCCTTCAGATCCGCAGGAAGCCACCGAATATGCTTTCGGTTCTACTGATGGCGATGGAGGCGGTGTAGCCGCATTCGGATTCAGACTGGGTGATCTTGAGATTGCCACTGAATACACGTTCTGGCTCTACCAGTATGATACAGATATTGAAGAATTCTCTGATCCTGCTGTAGCCTCAGCGGTTTCCGGAGGTGAAGATGACACAGTGCCTCTGGATCTTCCTGTAACCTTCGATGACCCGAACGTGGATTACAACATCGTTGATTTTGGCGGAACTATGTCTCAGATCGTTGAAGATCCGACTGATTCTGAAAACCTCGTCGTTGAGACGGTAAAAACCGAAGCGGCAGAAACCTGGGCCGGAACCACAGTCGGTGGCGGAACAGGATTTGCAACGCCGGTTCCGTTTGATGAGGAAAATACGACGATGAGCCTCCGGGTCTGGTCGCCGGTTGCAGACATACCTGTTCGCATTAAGGTTGAAGATTCAAATGATGCCACCATCAGTGTAGAAACCGAAGCTATGGTTCCTGTAGCTGAAGAGTGGGTAACGCTGGTCTTCAATTTCGCAAATGAAGCTGAAGGTACATCCCCGATCAACTTCGAAAACACCTACAACATGGCGAGCGTGTTCTTCGATTTCGACACCTCAGGCGGCGCTGCCGGCGAGCGTACCTATTACTGGGATGACATGGAATTCGGCGGCGAAGCTGACGATCCTGATCCGACCGGACCTTCGGTACCTGTTGGCTTTACGGCCAGTGATATGGTAGGTGAAGAACCTGTAGGCCCTGGCGAGATCTTCCTTTCTGCAGGACCAAGTGACGTGGAAGAGGAAAACATTGAATACAGGCTCTACTACTCACTAACCGATGAAGCGCCTGAAAGTCCGTTCGATGCTGCCGAATACGTATTCGGTTCAACTCCGGGCGACGGTGAGGGTAATGCCGCATTCGGATTTGTTCTTGGCGGCCTTGAGCCGGGTGAAGAATACACCTTCTGGTTATATCAGTATGATACTGATCTGGAATTGTTCTCCGAGCCGGCTGAAGCTTCAGCGGTTTCCGGCGAGCAGGATACAAGCACACTCGATGATGGCGACATCCCGACTGAGTTTGCCCTGAACCAGAACTACCCGAACCCGTTCAACCCAACAACTCAGATTGTGTTCGACATGCCTGAAAATTCAAATGTAAGGCTGGATGTTTACAACCTGATGGGTCAGCTGGTGGCAACACTGGTTGATGAAAACATGAATGCAGGCACGCATACGGTAACGTTTGATGCCAGCAGACTGGCAAGCGGCGTGTATCTGTACCGCCTGCAGGCCGGAAGCGCTGTAATGACAAGGAAAATGACTCTTATTAAATAAGCGCCTTTAACTTAAAAGATATACCCATATCTGAACATCCCCGGAGGCTGCCGCTTCCGGGGATGTTTTTTTATGTACATGTGTAGTTTACAGGCTGGCTATAAAAGTCCGGTATGGATTTTTTTAAATACTGTATGCCGGAATTTTTTTCGTTGTAAGACCAATCATTTCAAATCAAAAACTACTTTTCGCTACAAGTAATCGGAGCAGGCCAGACAATAGCAATTCTGAAAGCGCTGCGCGCCTGCCCCGACCCTTCGGAGGTTCTTCGCTCCGCTACGAACCTGAATTTTTAATTACCGCCAATCCCTAATGAATAAGTCGGCTTAAGCATAAATTTTAAATAGGAACTTGCCATCTGTTGCAATTTTTTTTAGTTTGGTTGCAACTAAAGAAGAGGTATCATAATGGCAAAATCAAAAGATAAAATCGTCTGGTTCGGCATGAAGCTTTCTCCTGCCGAAAAGAATAAGATCAAAAAGCTGGCAAAGATTTACGGCAGCACTCAGAAGGATGCCGTGATGGGTTTAGTAGAAAGCAGTCTCGAAGCCTATGAAGCCGCAGAGATAGCGAATAAGGTAAGCGAACGAGTCTCCAGGTATGCCGGCGTAATCGATGAAAAGCCGGATCTGTCAACCAATAAAAAGCATCTCGATGGCTATGGGGCGGGCAGTCTTTCTTGATACCGGCCCTCTGGTCGCCTTTTTCAACAGGCGGGATCAGTGGCACGAATGGGCGGTTAATGCATTTGCTGAAGCAGAAGCACCCTTCAAAACCTGCGACGCGGTGCTTTCTGAAGTCCTGTTTCTGACAAAAAACAATCCGCTTGTACTTGAAGCTTTATCAGGTATGATTCGCGATCAGATTCTTTCAGTAGAGCCGGTTTTAAGTGAGGAGCCGCTCGACGTATTAGTTCAGGTACGGAAATATACCGACCTCCCGGGCTCATTGGCTGATTTGAGTCTGGTATGGCTTTGTCAGCAATATGGGGGCACTATCCTTACCCTGGATTCTGATTTTTACATTTACAGAGATAGCGGTGGAAAAAAGCCGAATGTAAACATGCCGTTCTGACAGCGTCTTTAATCAGGATTCACCCCAAACAAGTGTGGATATAATCGCACTGACACACATCACTTTCTTATTGCGAATACCTACGTCCGGAAAGAGCTCATTTTTCGCTGGCCAGCTCTTCCTGAAGTCAATACAAAGAATCTCGACCCTGCCCTGATTAAATAGTTTGTTGCCAAAATTCTTTCGGATACAGTGAATGGATTTGGGTGAAATAGATTATCTGCCTTGCTTAATTAGTGCAAAAAAATTTCTGAAAATATCAGGTGTTTGTTTTCGCTTATTGATTAAGAGGGGCACGATTGATGCCGGGTTTTAAGGTTTGGGATCGCTGATTAAAGCTGTTTAAAATTGTAATACTTTGGAAATATTGATCTAATTTGAATAAAGGCTGTTTGATGATTAGAAATTGGCACGATCTGATTTGGTGAAAAAAAACACTACAATATGAAAATTTATTGCAACTCCGAAAATAGATCAGTACATTGAAAGCGATTCCAGAAATAATAATTAACAGATAAGATTATGAAATCTATATTATACAACAATGCTATTAGTGTGATAGTTGTTGCTTTTATGTGCTTTAGTGTGTTTGGGCTGACTACCCAGGCGACCGCTCAGGGAGATCCATTGCCAACGCTCGACTTTGAAGAAGGCGGCGCGGGCCAGGATTGGGAATGGGAAGTATTTGAAAACGCAGATAACCCTCCTGTACGGTTTATTGAAAATCCTGATCCTTCAGGAGCAAATGAATCAGCCACGGTTGCTGAATTTATCTCAAGAGCGGATGGTGCTTTATTCGCAGGAACTACCGGTTTCGGGCCTGATAACTTCATAATGGAAGCAGGGTCAAATACCATTACAATTATGGTATGGAAGTCTAAAATCAGTAATGTCGGGATTAAGCTTGAGACGGCTTCTGGTTGGTCTCAGGGTGAAATTTTAATTGAAAATACAGTAACTGAAGAATGGGAAGCAATCGAGTTTGATTTTTCAGACTTCGTAAATCCGCCTGAAGGTGAATCATTCGTTGGTGTAACCGTATTTCCTGATTTTGAGGAAAGAGACGAGGATCATATAACATACTTCGACAATATTTCTTTCGAAGGTTTTACAACAACTGAAGGCGGTGGTGGCGGAGACCCCGGTGCCCCTCCTGCTCCGGTAGGATTTATTGTCAGTGATATGATGGGTGAAGAACCTGTAGGATCTGGCGAAATGTTCCTCGCTGCCGGTGCAAATGAAGTAGTTGGCGATATCGAATATCGTATGTTCTACTCGCTTACAAGCGAAGCACCTGCTGATCCGCGTGATGCCACCCAATATCAGTTCGGCTCAACAGAAGGTGATGGTAACGGCATCAACGCATTTGGCTTTACAAAAACAGGGCTAAATCCTGGCGCAGAGTACACATTCTGGCTCTATCAGTACAATACGGCTGAAGATTTATGGTCAGCGCCTTCCAGCGGAACATCTAATGCAGGTGGTACCGATACAAGCGTTGGCGATGATGGTGAAGTTCCGACAGAGCTCTCGCTCAATCAGAACTATCCGAATCCGTTTAACCCGACTACCCAAATTACGTTCACCATGCCTGAAAGCGGAAGCGCAAGGCTTGATGTGTACAACATGATGGGTCAGCTCGTATCAACGGTTGTTGATCAAAACCTGAATGCCGGTACACACACCGTAACATTCGATGCTAACAGCCTCGCGAGTGGTGTTTACCTCTATCGCCTGCAGGCCGGTAGCGCGGTACTTACAAGAAAAATGACGCTTGTTAAGTAGTCTTGCCGCATTAGCAACGCAGTTTTAAAATCCCCGGAGGCATCAGCTTTCGGGGATTTTTTATGTTCTGGAATCAAGAGAAAATGCCAACGTTAATTGGCCTGAACGGAATATGCGGTATTAGCAGATCTGGTAGAGTTTTGCCTGGGATGGTTTAATCCGGTTTAGATTTTCATGTTGGAATAAGGCAGAAATTATTCAGTTGAGAGGGTAATCAGGTTCTGAGTGTATTAGATAAACCATGCAACAAAATTGAAATGCAGTGGGCATTGATTCGGGTTCAGGCAAGGGTTTAATTCTTCAATATTTAAACCGCGGGATTGATGGGATGCGCCCGATAATTTCTTTAACTAAATAAGCGGTAAAGAGTTAGCGAATGTTTTGTTGCGTTTTATGTGAAAACGTTTAAAAAACAAGTAAGAATAGAATTCTCATTATTGTGGGAAAAGTTTTCATAAATAAGCGCTTTTAGTCAGATGAAAATTGCCCAGAAGATGAATATTTTTTAAAAATAAAATTAATCTGTTGATTAATTACCCTGATTGATGAAAAATAAACTCCTGAAAATCGGCGAATAAAGCA
The DNA here is from genome assembly GCA_003567135.1 of Balneolia bacterium. Taxonomy (GTDB): domain Bacteria; phylum Bacteroidota; class Rhodothermia; order Balneolales; family Cyclonatronaceae; genus PXAI01. The sequence goes on from PXAI01000103.1 coordinate 6,382, forward strand.
ATTAGAATTAGGTTTTGAGAGTCTTAATCCATGTTTTAAGCTATTGTGTGAAAAAAATAACTACACCATGAAAATTATTTGCGTGTTAAGTTAATGTTAGATAAATTAAAAGCGTTTCCAGAATTAATCACAAACATATTAGATTATGAGAAAGAATTTACAGAGCAGTGCCATTAAGTTGATGGCAGTTATATTTTTAGCCTTCGGCATATTTGGTTTGACTAACCAGGTAAACGCCCAGGCTGTAGGCGACAGCCCGGCTACCCTCGATTTCGAGGAAGGCGGGAACGGCGCAAACTGGAGCTGGACTACCTTTGAAAATGAAGATAATCCAGCCCTTCAGTTTATCGAGAATCCTGATGCTTCAGGAATAAACGAATCAGCTACGGTTGCTGAGTTCACCGCCCGTGCAGACGGAGCGCCGTGGGCCGGTACACGTGGAACAGGAACACACTTCTTCCTCTTTGATGATGCCACAAGAACCATCTCCATCATGGTATGGTCTCCTGTTATCAGTGAAATTGGTATCAAGCTTGAAACTGCTTCTGACTGGTCGCAGGGCGAGCTGAGAGTTGCCAATACGGTAACTAACGAGTGGGAAGAACTCGTTATCGACTTCTCTGATTTCGAAAATCCACCAGCTGGTGAATCATTCAACGGAATTTCAGTTTTCCCGGATTTCCGTGAAGGCAGAGAAGAAGACACCGTTGTATACTTCGATAATATCAGTTTTGAAGGATTTGCTGTAACCGGCGAGAACGATGACAATGGTGGCGGCGGAAACGGCGATGATGAAGTCCCGCAGGTAGCAGCCCCTGCTCCTGATGATATAGACCCTTCAGCCGTAATCTCAGTTTTTGGTGATGCTTTCGACAACATCGACGGCATTAACTTCAATCCTAACTGGGGTCAGTCTACACAGGTATCTTTTGTAGATATCGACGATACCGAAATGATCCGCTATGGTAGCTTTAACTATCAGGGCACCGAGTTCGGTGAAGTTATTGACGCTACGTCCATGACTACAATCAGCTTCGATATGTGGACATCAAACGCAACGGAAGTTAATTTCACCGTTATCAGCACCGGCCCGGAAGAAAGACTCTTCCCGCTTGATATTGCGCACGGCCAGTGGGTTACTTATCAGATTGATCTCGATTACTTCGAGAACGTGGATCTTGCAGATATCTTCCAGATGAAGTTTGATGGCGGCGACAGCAGCCCGACTATTTATCTGGATAACATCTATTTCTTCGATCAGACTGCGGTAAGTATTGATGATGAAGGAACACATCCAACCGAATTTGCGCTTTCGCAAAATTACCCAAATCCGTTCAACCCAACTACACAAATCCAGTTTACTGTGCCTGAAACCGGCAACGTAAAACTAGACGTGTACAATCTTATGGGACAGCGGGTAGCCACACTTCTTAATGAAAATGTAAACTCCGGTTCCCATACCATTACATTTGATGCAAGTAACCTGGCCAGTGGAGTTTATCTGTATCGCCTGCAGGCTGGCAGCGCGGTTCTGACACGCAAAATGACCCTTATTAAGTAAGGTGAAATAATCAGAGGCATCCCCCCGGTTATGTGAGTTCCGGGGCGGATGTTTCTTCTAACTCTAAATATCAGACTGGCCCGCCTGCGTTAGGTTGAAATTAAAAAATTACAGCACCCAACCCTGTAGTTCGCAGTACAAGCCTTCAAAACCGAGTCCTAAGGAATGTTTACACCCGTAAAGTTCAGGAAAAGTCCGCGGTTGAAGTTGCCCTTATCTACTCTGAGTCTGACAGACAATCCGTAAAAAATATCCGGATAACATCTCTTTAAGCACTTATTGCTTCAAACCAGAACCTATCAAACCAAATAAAATGAATAGTAAACTGAGAAAGCTACTTTGCTTACTATGTGTGGTAACATGCATTTCCGCAACGAACGTGACAGCGCAGGCTGATCGCGTAGAATTGGTAGAAAGTCATGACGGCTGGCGTATGCTTGTAGGCGGCGAGCCCATCATGATCAACGGTATGAACTGGGATTACTTCCCAATTGGTACTAACTATATGTACGACTTCTGGGGTCAGCCTTATGATTTTATCAAGCAGGCTCTCGACTATGAAATGGGTCTTCTTCAGAATATGGGGGTAAATTCAATAAGGGTCTACACAGGTATTACGCCTTACTGGGTTGAGTACATATATGATAATTTTGGCATTTACACCATGCTGAACCACTCCTTCGGAAGATACGGCGTGGATTTGGATGGGTACTGGATGGCAAACACAGAATATTCAGATCCGAGAGTGCAGGATTTGCTTTTGGGTGAGGTAACTGAGCTTGTTGAAGAGTTTAAAGGTACTCGTGGCCTGCTACTTTTCTTATTAGGTAACGAAAACAATTACGGCCTTTTTTGGGGGGGTGCCGAAACAGAAGATATCCCGATTCAGGATCGCGATTCAACGATTCGTGCACGGGCAATGTATGAGCTTTTCAACGACGCCGCGCTTGCTATGAAAGCGGTTGATGACAATGTGCCGATTGCGCTCTGTAACGGTGACCTTCTATTCATGGAACTGATTGTAGAGCTGGCACCGGATGTTGATATTTTTGGTACCAACGTTTACAGGGGTGAAACGTTCACCGATCTGTACGACCGCGTAGCCGAGGAATATGGTAAGCCTGTACTCCTTACTGAATTTGGTTCTGACGCATTTAATGCAAGAACTAATCAGGAAGATCAAATGATGCAGGCGCACTACAAGCGTCTGAACTGGAAAGACATCTATTCTCACGCAGCAGGCCTGGGTCGTGCTCAGAACTCTATCGGCGGTTATACCTTCCAGTTCAGCGATGGCTGGTGGAAGCACGGGCAGACCGAAGACCTTGATGTTCATAATACCGAGGCTTCGTGGGCCAACGCCGGTTACGCCTGGGATTATGAGGCAGGTGAAAACAACATGAACGAAGAGTGGTTCGGTATTAATGCAAAAGGCCCGACCAACTCAGAAGGTTTTTATGAGCTTTTCCCGCGCGCTGCATACTACGTAATTAAGGAAGCACATCAGTTCGATCCTTATGCTGATGGCGTAACGCTTGAAGACCTGGAGCGCCACTTTGCAAATGTATCTCTTACCGGCGCAATGCTGCAGGCAAGAGGTGATAAAGCAGCTCTTGAGGTTTCCAGACTAAGCCAGATCAGGCTGAGCAGATTCAACGCCGAGTTTAAAACCTTTACCACAGGTGGCGATAAAATCACGACTCCTTCTTCGAACGATCCGGATACGCGTCAGTTTCCGAATCAAACCGGGTTTGATCACATGCAATCTGTGTATGTTGGAGTGGAAGCACGGCCAACGGCAAACGTGAGAGCTAATGTAGAGGTAAACATACTCGGTAATGTTGCGCAGAATCCGATAGATGAAATCTTCTACGAAAACAGAGGGCGTCCGGTTGAGGTTCGCGGTGTAGATGGCGATGTTACGCTTGAAGATCCAAACAGAATCCAGCTTTACAAGGCCGAATACGATTGGAACACACGGTACTTCGATCTGAAGGGGTTCTATCGTACAGGCCATTACCACTGGGCTTATGATGGGGATTTCTTCAATCTTTATCCTGAGGCGAACTACGGTCCGCAGATTGATATCTATGGCGGTTTTGCACCATTCGGTGTTGAAGCTGAATTTAAAAGAGAGCTTTCCGGACTTACAGTAGCCTATGGGCCTGAACTGTGGTGGGGAGCTAACCCGGCAATTCTATTTAAATATACCAGAAACTTAGGTCAGTACCAGATTACCGGTACGTTCCACGAGGATCTCGAAGGCCCTGATGATGACATTTCCTCATCATTTGCGGTGCCGCAACCCAAAACCAGACGTTTAGGGCTTCACATCAACAGATCAATTGGAAACTGGGAAGTTGACTTAGGCGGTCTTTGGGCCGGTCAGCCCCTGAACGGCCGTGAGTTCCAGATTTACCGTGGCGACGAAGATGGCAGCGGTGATATCTTCATGGATGAAATTAAGCCCGAAGATAACTGGGGTGGAAAGATTAAGCTTACCTACATGGGTGAAGGCTTTAACTGGTACGCACAGTCTTCACTGATGGGCCTCGTGGCCAACGGTGGCGCGGATCAGACGATTACCTTTACAGGCTGGCGTCTGAAAGACAGCGGAAGCGGAAACCAGTTTAACGTGCTTTCCGGTTTCACTTATCAGCTTGGCAACTTCCAGATTGCTCCACACTTTATGTACCAGCAGCCACTCGAGGGACCTATCCCGGCTGGTGTTGAAGCTCCCGGCAGACCAAGAAACATTCTCGATGATCCGTTTGTAGTTAGAGCAAACCGGGAAACCATTGCGGGTGAGTTACTGATTACTTACGATCCGACACCAGCAACATGGATGTACGCATGGGACAGCGACAGAGCAGAAGATGCTGAGTTCGCAGTTAGCGCCGGTGTTGTTTATCGCCATCACCCAACGACCCAGGATGCTGCCGTAGGTATTCTGCCTGACGGAAGAACAGCCTTCGCATTCGACGGCGCTCCGGCCGCACGCGATCTTTGGGAAGTTCACGCAAGAATCGTTTCCAAGCCAACCAGCGACTTCGGTTTAATCGCCAATATTTATGGTGGCGAAGCAGAAGCTAATGGTAGCGATGACCGACTGATTGAAAGATTCGGCGGAGAAGTGCGTATGATCTACCGTAATCTGATGCTCGACTCGTTTGTTCGCGTAAACGACTGGGGTCCGTATGACTATCATCGCGATTTCAACCTGACGTTCCCGATGCAGCTGATGGCCGACTTCTCTATGTCGCTTTCAAGCCCGGATTGGTTAGGTGAGCCCCAGACAAGACTCGGTGTTCGCGGTACGTACCGTACACTCAACGAGTTCTCGCCACGCTACGCGCCTGCATTTACAACTGATCCGTCAGGACAGGTTGTGCCAGATCCTACAGCTCCTGGTTTCGGAAAAGGGAACGAGTGGGAATTCAGGACATACATCAGAATTTTTATTTAACGAATAACTGACAAGAATTATGAACAAATTAGTCATGAATAACACGAAGCGTACCCTGATGGCTGCTACCTTGTTACTCTTTATGGTAGTGGCGGGCTGCGAGCGTTCTGTAGATGGACTGGAAGGCGCAGAGTTTCCTGCCAATCCGGATGTTTTCATTGACGGATTCAGTGCCGGCCTTGAATACTATCCTTATGAAGGATCAAAGGCAGACGCGTTCACCGTTGATAATCAAACTTTCTTTGGCAACCGTGGTGCATCAATGCGAATTGATGTGCCTAACTTTGGCGATCCGACCGGTGCTTTTGCCGGCGCTATTTTCAGAGATGATAATGGCGGCAGAAACCTGACATCATTTAATGCGCTGACCTTTTACGCGAAAGCAACAAAGGCAGCTACCATTGCTGAAATCGGTTTTGGCCAGGATTTCTTTGGCAACGAGCTGGAGGTATCCAAAACCGGCCTTCGTTTAACCACCAACTGGAGACAGTACACCATACCCATCCCTGATGCGTCGCTACTTACGATGCACAGAGGATTGCTTTGGTACTCAACTGGTCCCGAGAATGGCGACGGCTACACATTCTGGCTTGATCAGGTTAGATATGAGAACATTGACGGGCTTGCTCAGCCTCGCCCGGCCATTCAGAACGGGGAAGAAGTAACCCAAACCAGCTTTGTTGGTTCCAGCCTTCAGGTAGGCGGTCTGCAGTATACGGCAAACC
>PXAI01000241.1 GCA_003567135.1 Balneolia bacterium
ATATCTACGCGGATGGTAGTATCGCCGTGGGAATAGTTTACCACGCGGCCCGAGATGAAATCGGAATTTGGAACGATGATTGAAATATTATTTATTGAGTTGATTGTGGTGGATCGCATGTTAATCTCTTTCACATCCCCCTCAATATCATTTACGATAATCCGGTCGCCGATGCTGATGGGCCGCTCAAAAAGCAGGATCAGGCCGGAAATAAAGTTAGCCGTCAGGTTCTGAAGACCAAAACCAATACCAACTGAAAGCAATCCAAAAATGACAACCAGTCCGCTCAGGTCGAGGCCGATAAACTGAATAGAGAACATCACCCCGAGAATGATTATCAGGTAGTACAGAATTCTCGATAGTGTATACCGGATGCCATCGTCCATTTTGATCCTTGACAAAACACGCTGGTGCACCTGGCGACTGATCATTTTAGCGACCACAAAAGTCAGAACTATCAGCAAAAAAAAGACCAGCAGATTTCCAACCGTAACGCTGGCATCCTGGATTTCGAAGAGAACAGTGCCCAGAAACTCCCAGAAGGAGAGCATCATCTCGGAAAAACTTTGTTCTACTGAATCAACAATCGATTCAGAACCATTTTCGCCGGCGTTTTGCGCAACAGTATCCTGTGCGGCGGTGTTAAATACAGACCCACCCATAAGCTTCTTATTTTTTGATTTCAATTAATAAGATGATTGTAAAAGCAGTTTTGTTTTTTTCGGCCAAATTATCAATTTTTGAAACCTTGCTGTCAACTTAATGCTTATTTTATTACGAAAGAAACTTTTGGGGTCTGGAAAGGCCTTATAAACTGATATTATTAACCTATATACTTCTAACATGCGTATTATTTTATTCGGGCCTCCGGGTGCAGGAAAAGGAACTCAGGCCAAGCTGATAGAAAAAGAGTATGGCGTACCACAACTTTCTACCGGCGATATGTTTCGCAGCGCCATTAAAAACGAGACCGAACTTGGTAAAAAAGTAAAATCAATTCTGGATGAAGGCAAGCTCGTTCCCGACCAGACCGTGGTTGATCTCGTTGAAGAGGCGCTTGAAGATCCTACATTCAAAAACGGATATATCCTCGACGGATTCCCGAGAACCGTTCCTCAGGCTGAGGCTTTCGATAAACTGCTCAAGGAAGCAGGAAGAAAACTGGACGCGTTTCTCTCTCTAGAGGTTCCTGAAGAAGAGCTGATCAAACGCATTCTTTCCCGTGGTGAAGGACGCACAGACGACACTATGGAAGGCGTAAAAACGCGTCTTGAAGTTTATAACGACGAAACTGCGCCTGTACTGAATTACTACAAACACCAGGGTGTGCACCACGGAATCAACGGCCTCGGCACAGTTGAAGAAATTTTTGAGAGGATTAAAGCCGCCGTCGGCTGATCCTGCTGATCTTAAAAAAGCCTCTCCGGGTTTACCGAAGAGGCTTTTTTTGTGTCTCCATTTTAATTCAAACAGATCAGAAATCCAGCCTGAGCTGAACAAGCGCATGGCGCTCTGCCTGAGGATAATAGTAATTGAATCGCTGCACCTCGCCGCCGGAAATAAATCCGAACGTGTAGCCATTTGATTCATACAGCTCGTTGAAGAGATTATTCAGCAAAAGCGTGGCTGTTGCACGACGCACAAGCGGCAGATTCGATGTGGCATACGACAACCTCAGATCCGTCACAAAATAGGGATCAATTGACCGGCTTCGGCTTGAGGTGTTGTCGAGGTACTGCCGCGAAACGAACCGGCTCATCACATCGGCAGTAAAGCCGGAAGCGCGGAACCGCAGTTTTGAGGATGCGATCACAGATGGTGAAAACGCGATATCAGTATTTTCATACACAATGCGCTCCTGCGTGAAAACATCGGTGTCGTAATTATCCAGAAACTCCTCGAAACGGTCGATCCGGTTCTGGCTGAAGGTGGCATTTCCGCCCCATTGAATCCAGCGGTTCAGGGAAAACCCACCTTCAAGCTCAACTCCGGCGCGATAGCTGTCTGGCACGTTGGTGCGGATATATCCACCCACATCATTTACCTCGCCGGTCAGAATCAGCTGATCATCATAAAGCATGTAATAGAGGTTTGCGCCCAGATAAAAACGGTCGAATTCACCGCGATATCCTGCTTCGAAGTTGTACAGCGTTTCCCGTCCCGGACGATTATCCGGTGTGGAGCGCGTGTACTCGCGGCGCGCCGGCTCTTTACCGGCCACGCCAAATGAGCCGTACACCCGATTATTTTCATTCAGGTGATACACAAGGCCCGCTTTTGGATTGAAGAACCAGAGCTCATCATCCTGAGTTACGTTTCGCAGATCACGATCAAATCCCAGAAACTCGTAATAAATCCTGCGAACCTGCGCATCCGCATAACCGATAAGACCCGGAGCGATTTCGTAGTTCACTTTTGCGTAAAAATTGCCATCGGTTTTGAAACCGTTGTTATCGTAATATCTCTCACGAATGTCTGAATCTCCGGCAAAACGCGCCCAGATGACCTCCCCGAAATGATCTCCGTCGTATTCGTTGTAGCCTCCGCCCACGGTAAGGTTCAGGCGGTCCCGCGCATATTCCGTTGAAAACACGAACCCGTAAAAGTGATTATCCAGCCAGCGGCGCCGAATCAGGTCAGACCGGTCAATGGTCTCTCCGCCAACTTCCACCGGATCAATATTGTAGCTACTGAGGCGGTCATTATCA
>PXAI01000021.1 GCA_003567135.1 Balneolia bacterium
AACCTTCTTATTCAGCCCGAATTTTATATGATCCCCAACAGTAAATTTCCTAAAATTACCCGTCAGGGCCTTACGTATGATGATGTGTTGCTCGTTCCGGCTCACTCGCAGGTTTTGCCCCGGAATGTAGATACATCTGTCGAACTTTGTGAAGGGCTGACGCTCAACGTGCCTATTCTGAGTGCAGCCATGGATACCGTTTCTGAGTACCGGCTGGCTATCGCTCTGGCTCGCGAAGGCGGAATGGCTATCCTCCATAAAAATATGAGCATTGAGGATCAGGCCGAACAGGTGCGCCTGGTAAAACGCAGCGAAAGCGGCATGATCGTAGATCCGGTAACGCTGGGAAAAGAGGCTACCGTTCTGGACGCCAGAAACCTGATGGGCCGTCATAAAATCGGAGGAATTCCGGTTGTAGATGCCCGGAAAAAACTGCTCGGCATTGTAACCAACCGCGATCTCCGTTTTGAAAGAGACAATACCAGAACGCTCGGTTCCATAATGACCTCCGAAAACTTGATAACGGCAAAGGCCGGAACCACGCTTGAGGAGGCCGAAAGCCTGCTGCAGGAATACAAAGTCGAAAAGCTGCCTATTGTAAACAACAGCGGCGTTTTGGTCGGCTTGATTACCTTCAAGGATATCGAAAAGAAGAAGAACTTTCCGCACGCGTGTAAGGATGAAATCGGAAGACTGCGGGTTGGTGCAGCGGTCGGTGTTGGCGGCGACACGCCCGAACGGATCGACGCTCTGGTTGAAGCCAACGTGGATTGTATCGTAATTGATACGGCGCACGGCCATTCGGAAGGTGTACTTGAAATGGTACGGTCAACCCGCAAAAAATACAGCGATCTGCGGATTATTGCCGGTAATATCGCAACAGCCGATGCGGCGGAGGCGCTGCATAAAGCCGGCGCGAACGTGGTTAAAGTTGGTGTCGGGCCGGGCTCGATCTGTACAACCAGAATCGTAACCGGCGTTGGTGTTCCGCAGCTGTCCGCCGTTATGGAAGTTGCCGAATACGCCTCAGTCAACGGCCTCGGCCTGATTGCCGATGGCGGCATCAAGCAAACGGGCGAAATCCCCAAAGCCATTGCGGGAGGCGCCACGGCTGTGATGCTGGGCTCCATGTTTGCTGGCGTGGATGAAAGCCCCGGCGAGACGATTATTTACGAAGGGCGGAAGTTTAAAACCTACCGCGGCATGGGAAGCCTCGGAGCCATGAGCAAAGGCAGCAAAGACCGCTATTTCCAGGATGTGGAAGACGACATAAAAAAACTGGTTCCGGAAGGAATCGAAGGGCGGGTGCCGTTTAAGGGAACGCTCTCCGAGGTGGTGTACCAGATGGCGGGCGGACTTCGGGCCGCAATGGGATACTGCGGCGCGCCGGACATCAAGGCGCTGCAGCAGGCCACGTTTGTGCAGGTTTCGCCTGCCAGCGTGCGGGAAAACCATCCGCATTCGGTGCAGATCACCAAAGAATCCCCGAATTATTCACTGCGCTGATTGTTGGCCGGGCAGGGCAAACATAGCAATCCCGGTTCCGCGCGCTATGTGCTGTTTGTGGTATATTATTTCCCCCCGATGGGTTCATCCGGCGTTCAGCGTCCGCTGAAATTTGCCAGATATCTGAGGGATTTTGGCTGGACGCCCGTCATCCTTGCGCCGGAACCCGGCCTCTACACTCATTTCGATGAGAGCCTCCGCGCTGAACTCGATTCGCTGAATCTGCCGCTGTACCGGTCCGCGGCAAATACGCCGTTTCACGTTCTTGGCGGGAAAAAATCCTCCAAAAAATCCTCCAAAAAATCGGGAACGGGTCTGCTGCCTGATTCAGTGGCCGCACTGCTTCGTAAATACTCCATGTTTTTTTATCTGCCCGATAATAAAACCGGCTGGATAAAGCCCGCCTGCAAAACGGCAGAACAGATCTTCAAAGATTTTCCGGTGGAGGCCATTTTTTCCACGGCACCGCCTTACAGCAACCATTTTATTGCCGAAAAGCTGAAGGCAACATACAACGTGCCGGTCGTGATGGATTTTCGCGACGACTGGCTTGAAAGTCATCTGATATCCTATCCAAACAGGCTGATCAAAAATAAGATGGCCGCGCAGGAGGCATCCACCTTAAAATCAGCGGACGCCGTAATCGCCATCAATCAGTCCATGCTGGATTCGATCCAATCCCGAAATGACCGGCCTGACTGCATGTTTGAAGTGATTCCGCAGGGATTTGATCCGCAGGAAATTCAGGAAACGGAACCGGCGGAAAAGCAGCACCTCACGTTTTTGTATAACGGGCTTTTTTACGGAGAAAATCAGCCGGATCTGTTTTTGGAAGCGTTCCGGAAAGTCGGGGATGAGAATCCTGAGCTCGTGAAACATATTAAGCTCAGATTCCAGGGCGGGCTTAGTGCGGCGCATCATGAATTAATCAAAAAACTGAATCTGCAGGAAGCTGTTGAAGATGCGGGATATCTTGATCATAAAACATCCTTGAAAGGGCTTCACGATTCTGATCTGCTCTGGTTTACCGTCGGGCATTCAAAAAGCCGGAGCCAGGTGACCACGGGAAAGCTGTTCGAATATATCGGAACCGGGAAACCGGTTTTTGGCGTGGTACCCGAAGAGGGAGAGGCGGCGGATATTCTCAGAAACTATGGCCGTGGATTTGTGGCCGATCCGGCTGATCCGGAAAAAGCGGCGCGTGTGCTCGAAACGTTTCTGAATCTGGCAAAATCAGGCGAAATGCCGCCGGCCGATAAAGCGTTTACAGCGCAATTCGACAGAAAAAAACTGGCCGGAAAGCTGGCTTCGCTGCTAACGCGGGTTGCGGGATCGCAAAAAGGCATCTGAAAGAGAGTAGAAAACTTCGTAATTTACCAGACTGTAGCCAACACCGCTTTGGAGACTCCGGTCTCATCACCCGACCTGATTTCAATCCACATCTGAACCATGCTCGATTTTATTCAACGGATACTTTCCCTGAAAAGTAAAGCGCTTACCGTGCTTTTATGGGAGGATCAGACTCCGGATGAAACAGAGACCTATCGCGTAAAACCGGCCCGGCTGCTGGGGATGTTTGCCATCATCAATTCCGGCGTGGTTTTGCTGGTGCTGCTTTTCTTTTTTCTTACGCCGCTTGGCTCCATGCTGTTTAATACCGGCGAGCAGGCCACGCAGCGCCAGATTATAGATATCAGGAATCAGATTGAATCGCTCAGAGATTCCCTGCACGCCAGTGAAACGCAGCTCAGCCATTTTCGCCGGGCGCTTGCTCAGAGCAGGGATACGACCTTCGTAACGTCGCTTTCCGGCACAGAAGCTGACTGGTCGGAGTTTGAGGATACGTTCATACCTGAATCTGATATAATGCTGTTCAGGGATTATATCGCCGGTTTTCAGGCAGATCAGATCATTTTCTCGCACGAGATGTCGCAATCCGAAGGGATCGAGTTCCCGCTTCCGTTTCCGGTCGAGGGATCGGTAACGCGAACGTTTGATACTTCGAAAGGGCATCCCGGAATTGATATTGCAACGGCGGAAGGGACGTACATCAGGGCATTTGCCGATGGTGTGGTTGTGTTTACCGGATGGACGGTAAACTACGGTTATGTGTTAATCAAGCAGCACGAAAACGGCTACCTGAGTACCTACAAACACTGCCAGAGCCTGCTGAAAAAGAAAGGTGATATTGTGCAAAAAGGCGATATCATCGGCCGGGTTGGCAGCTACGGGCTTATAAGCAGCGGCCCGCATCTTCATTTTGAACTGTGGCAGGATGGAATACCGCTTGATCCTGCTCTGTTTTTTATTCAATTGTAATTTATAACCGAGTATTCTTCATGTTCAATAACAAAACTAAATCAAACTCCAAGCCTATGCACGACCAGCCAAACGGAAACCAGCCGGCCATTAATATGATAAGTGAAGGCACGCTGATTGAAGGGAAGATCAACACCGAAAACGATTTCCGGATTTCCGGCCGAGTGGATGGCACGATAAAGGTGAAGGGAAAAACGATCATCTCAAAAACCGGCCGCGTTACGGGGGATATTCAGTCAGGTGAAGCGGATATTTCCGGAACCGTTGAGGGAAAGATTGTAACCGGCAGCAAGCTGATTCTTCGCCAGACCGCAAAAATAAAGGGTGATATCTTCACCAAGAAGCTGATCATAGAAGAAGGAGCCACCTTCGACGGTAACTGCAGCATGAACGCAGATCCGCTAAAAAATCAGCCCGGGAAAAACAGTCGCCCTGCAACCGCAGAATTCGCTGAAAAAGAAGCCGTAAACTGATTTATGCCTCCCACAAATTTCCGGCAATACGGCAAGTACATCCAGTTTGGCACAAATCTCGCCTTATCAATGGTGTTTCCCGTGCTGCTGGGTTTCTGGCTGGACTCCCGTTACGAAACAAAGCCCTGGTTCACACTGGGCGGCGTAACGCTGGGCATGGTGGCTGTGGTGTGGAACATGATAAAACTCGGAATTGAAACGAATAATGAGTCAAAAAAAAATAATAAGTGATTTTTTCAAACAGCTGCTCGTAATGGACGTGCTGTTTATACTTACTTCGGTGCTGGTTACCGTGTACTGGGCCGGAACGGTTCACCTTGCCGGATTGCTGCTTGCCATCCTGATGACCAGCGGTAACGCGATAGCTGCCGTAATGCTGGTGAAGCGCTATCTGAACGCCGATATGAACAAGTTTATGGCTGGAACAATGGGGGGGATGATGCTCAGGCTGGGCACCATGCTGGTCATCATCATACTGATCTTCGCCTTCACAAATATTCCGCAAATTAGTTTTATAATTGGATTATTTATTTCCTATATTTGCAAATCTGTATTGGAAATTATTTGTATCAACAAAATCCGTAATCAATCGCAATTATTAGGTAAATGACTCGGGTAATCAGGTTCTTTTTCCTTATCGGCATTATATTTATTGGGACTGGTTTTAACACGACTGTATCAGCTGAATCCGAAGAGGGCGCAGAAGAGATATTCGACGTAACAACCAAGCTTGGAGACTCCAACTATCTGGACTTCGAGCCTATCGGTAAGATTCAGCTGCCCCGTATTCTTATTTCTGAGGGAAGCGTTTATTTCTTTGGCAGCACATACAGCGCTATCGCCAGCGATCTTTTTACGGATGCCTACTACATCGAAAATCCTGACGCGGCTGAAAGCGGCCCGGTCACGTATCGCCTTGCCCGAACCGACGGCGGCGGTATCACGCTCGATCTTTCCATCACCAAACACTTTGTCTGGTTTTTGCTCTCAGGATTTCTCGTTCTCTTTATTTTCGGCCGCCTGGCAAACAAGTATAAGTCCGGAATCGGGCGCACATCAGCTCCAAAAGGTGCCGGAATGAATTTTGCTGAGGTTCTGATCGTATATCTGCGTGATGAAGTAGCCAAACCCAACCTCGGTGAAAAACACTACCTGAAATTTTCTCCCTACCTGCTTACCTGCTTTTTCATGATTCTGTTCATGAACCTGTTTGGCCTGCTACCGTGGGGAATTACGCCAACCGCTGATGTGGCGGTAACCGGCGCGCTGGCTATCACGACCTTCTTTATGGTCAACCTGAACGGCAATAAGGATTACTGGAAGCACATATTTGCGATGCCCGGTGTTCCTCCGCTGATGCTCATCATTATGATTCCGGTTGAAATTCTGGGATTATTCACCAAGCCGTTCGCGCTCGCCATCCGACTTTTTGCCAACATGCTTTCCGGTAAGATGATCATCTTCAGCATGATTGGAATGATCTTTATCTTTGCAACGAAATTCGGCACAGGAGTCGGGCTGGGAACATCCCCGCTCTGGCTGGTCTTCACCATATTTATATATGCGCTGAAAGTATTTGCCGCTTTCCTGCAAGCATACATCTTTACAATGTTCTCTGCTCTCTTCATCGGTATGGCTGTTGAGGAACATCATCACCATGAGGATGAGGAATTCGTAGCAGAAACCAAACCACTTACTACTTAATAAAAACAAACCTAACGTTTCAGGAGTAAACACTATGGAACCAACCACTGTAACAAGTTTTGCAGAACTCGCCGCCGGTTTTGGTGCCGGTATCACCGTAATAGGTGCAGCACTGGGAATCGGAATGATTGGTAAGGGAGCCATGGACGCTACCGCCCGTCAGCCGGAAGCAGCCGGTGACATCCGGACATCCATGCTTATCTCAGCCGGTCTTATTGAAGGTGCTGTATTCTTCGGCCTGGTTATCTGTATTATTCTGGCCCTCTAATTATAAACGAATAATACCTTCACGGGTATTTAATTTCCTGACACATGTATTTTGTATTAGCAAATTCGTTCGTTTCCCCTGAACCCGGCCTCGTAATCTGGGTCGCAATTGCATTTGTGATCTTCGTGGTTCTTCTGCGCATGTTCGCATGGGGACCGCTCCTTGGCGCTCTTGAAGAGCGTGAGGCGAGCATTCAGGAATCGCTCGATGCCGCTGCTACAGCTATGAAACGTGCCGAAGAGATTTCTAAAAAGAATGACGAGGCACTCAAAGAAGCTGAAGCGGTTGCACAGAGAATCCGGAAAGAGGCAATGGAAGATGCGGAACGCATTCGTGTGGACAGGGTCGAAAAAGCCAGGATTGAAGCCGAAAAAATGACCGAACAGGCGCGTGAATCTATCGAGCGGGAAAAAAGACAAGCCATGCTCGAACTTCACGATCACGTAGCCGAGCTGGCCATGAAAGCCACCGAGAAAATTCTTCGCGCCGAACTTGACGCCAAGAAGAATAAAAAACTCGTGGACGATTTCATTAAGGACTTATCCAAAAACTAAGCACCAATGATTTCATCCAAAGCCGCCAAACGATACGCATCCGCGTTTTTCGGATTTTCCAAAGATAACGGAAAGCTGAAAGAAGCCCTGAATGATATGGAGCTGTTGAAAAACACGCTTGAGTTATCCAGAGAGCTGGTCGTGTTTCTTGGCAGCCCTGTGGTCAAAAAGGATATAAAATTCAACGTATTATCCGAGCTTTTTAAAAGCAGGGTAAAAACGGAATCCTGGAAGTTTATTGAGCTGGTTTCTGAAAAGGACAGGCTCAATCTGCTGCCCGGAATAACCCGCGCCTTCATTGATATCTATCAGGAGGATGCAGGTATTCTCGAAGCTGAGGCTACCTTCGCTTTCGAGCCGGAAACCAGCCAGATTGACGCGCTGAACGCTGCTGTAAGCAAGGAAACCGGCAAGACCCTTAAACTGACCACGCGAACACAACCAGATATTATTGGCGGAGTGATTGTCCGTGTAAAGGACACCGTTTACGACGGATCAGTCAAAAATAAGCTGGAACAGCTCGAAAGTCTGTTTTCAAAGGCTGCAAACTGAACCTGATTAATTGATTTAACTTAAACTATTATGAGTCACGTCAAACCTGATGAAGTTTCAGCGATTCTGCGTAAGCAACTCGCAGGATTCGAATCTGAAGCTGAGGTTTATGATGAAGGAACCGTACTCGAAGTCGGTGACGGTATCGCCCGCGTGTATGGCCTGAGCAAAGTTCAGGCCGGTGAGCTGGTGGAACTGCCTGAATCCAAAGATGAAAACGGAAACACGGTTCGGGGAATGGTACTGAACCTTGAGGAAGACAACGTTGGTGTTGTACTTTTCGGTTCTGCTTCATCTATTGAGGAAGGGCACAAGGTTCGCCGTACCAAAACCATTTCTTCACTTCCTGTAGGTGAAGGCGTTCTGGGCCGCGTTCTTGATCCGCTCGGAAACCCGCTTGACGGCCGCGGACCCGTAACCGGAGAAACCATTCGGATGCCGCTGGAACGTAAAGCGCCCGGTGTAATATACCGTGAGCCCGTAACCGAGCCGCTTCAAACCGGTATCAAATCTATTGATGCGATGATTCCAATCGGCCGCGGACAGCGCGAGCTTATTATTGGAGACCGCCAGACGGGTAAAACCGCCATCGCCATTGATACCATTATCAACCAGAAGGATACACATAAAAACGGAGACGGCGTTTTCTGTATTTATGTAGCTATCGGCCAGAAAAATTCAACAATCGCCCAGGTTAACCAGACCCTTCAGGATAACGGTGCCAGCGATTATACCGTAATTGTATCCGCTTCTGCTACCGCACCTGCACCGCTTCAGTTTATCGCGCCGTATGCCGGTGCCGCAATCGGTGAGTATTTCCGTGATACCGGCCGCCACGCGCTGATTATTTACGATGATCTTTCAAAACAGGCTGTAGCATACCGCGAGGTTTCTCTGCTTCTGCGTCGTCCTCCGGGTCGTGAAGCGTACCCCGGTGACGTATTCTACCTGCACAGCCGCCTTCTGGAGCGTGCCGCAAAAATCAACCGTAACGACTCTGTTGCAAAAAATATGAACGATGTTCCTGAGGAGCTGCGCCCTAAAGTAAAGGGTGGAGGTTCGCTCACGGCGCTTCCGATTATTGAAACACAGGCCGGTGACGTTTCCGCGTACATTCCGACGAACGTGATTTCTATTACTGACGGTCAGATCTTCCTTCAGACCAACCTCTTCAATTCCGGTATTCGTCCTGCTATCGACGTAGGTATTTCGGTATCGAGGGTAGGTGGTAACGCTCAGGTGAAATCGATGAAGAAAATGTCGGGTACCCTGAAGCTTGATCTTGCGCAGTACCGTGAACTTGAGGCGTTTGCCAAATTCGGTTCCGATCTGGATGCATCAACCCAGCGTCAGCTTGCGCGTGGTGCACGTTCTGTTGAACTCCTGAAGCAGAAGCAGTTCGCGCCGCTTTCCGTTGCACAACAGATTGTTCTGCTCCTGGTAAACAACGAAGGTGTACTGAACGAGGTTCCTGTGGAAGACATCCAAAAATTTGAGGCTTCTTTCCTTGAGTCAATCGGGCTGAAGTTTGAAAAAGAGATGGATGAACTTCAGAGCAAGGGTACGATTACGCCCGAGTTTACCGAGAAAGTTCTGAAACTTGCCAATACGGTTAAAAATGAATTCGTAACCGAATCCACAGAATAATATGGCGAACTTGCGCGACATACGTGACCGGATTTCATCCGTACAAAGTACACAGCAGATCACCAAGGCTATGAAAATGGTGGCTGCCGCGCGTCTTCGCAAGGCTCAGGAGCGCATGATGACAACCCGGCCTTACGTTGCCGGGCTTCAGGGCGTGCTGGAAAAGCTCAGCAAAGCGGGCGGACAGGGCGATAATATCCTGTTCAACCAGGTTGAGCATCCGGAGAATGTTCTGATGATCATCATCGGTTCCGACCGTGGTTTGTGCGGGGGATTCAACAGTAACCTGTTCAGGTTTTTAGCTGATGAGATCGACGAAAGATTTGCCGAACATAAAAAAGACGGCAGATTTTCAGTCATTACCATTGGCCGTAAAGCTTCCGATTACTTCGGCAAAAGAGGTTACAACGTTGTTAAGAAATACAACGGTTTTTTCGACAACCTCAGCTTCGACACCACTTCCGACATCATGAAGGAAGTAACCGAAGAATTCGAAAAAGGTACCTACGATAATGTGTTTATCGGATTTAACGAGTTCAAAACCGTAATTTCCCAGAACAGAGTTATCAGGCAGGTTCTTCCGGTAAGCATCGAATCAGATAAGGAAGAGGAGCCGCAGAAGGATGAGAAGGGGTATTTTGAGGAGATCGATTACATCTTCGAACCAGATCCTTCCACTATTCTTTCTGATATTATTCCGCTTCACCTGAACATGCAGCTGTGGCGCGCGGTGCTTGAGTCCAACGCTTCCGAGCAGGGCGCAAGAATGGCCGCGATGGATAATGCTACTGAAAACGCCAAGGAAATCATCCGTGTACTCAAGCTTGAGTACAACCAGGCGCGTCAGGCAGCAATTACTACAGAAATTTCAGAAATTGTTTCCGGAGCGGAAGCATTGTCTGCATAATTTCGTATATTTGGTACTTCCTGAACAAAGAGTTTCACTCTCGCTCGTTCAGGTATTGGAGAGATGGCAGAGTGGTCGAATGCGGCGGTCTTGAAAACCGTTGAGCCGCAAGGCTCCGGGGGTTCGAATCCCTCTCTCTCCGCAAAATTAAGCCTCCCGTTTGGAGGCTTTTTTTGTATAATCCCGGGTTACTTCAACAGGGCCGTCGCAACGCAGTTACAAGACCAATAAGAAAATTTCTTGGTGAATAATTCGGGATATGATACTTTGACAATGATCTGCAAGAAATCAGGCGTGAAGCCGTTCTCGGTTTTTACCTGATAACAGATTACGGGGTGAAACGACAGACCTCCGACAGAATATGCGACAATAACTTATTTAAGATGAAGCCACTCTTTTTATCGCTGCTGATATCCTTCATGCTGATCAGCTCATCTAAAGCTGAATCTTCCGGTTTTTACTCTGCTGCGCAGGATACGGTTTACATGACGCTCACCGAGTTTATGGAAACGGCGCTGAACAGATCGAATCAGCTTCAGAGTCAGCGCCAGAGCGTTGGAATTGCCCAATCGCGCCATTCTGAGGCCAGAGCCAGCCGTTATCTTCCAAATTTGGAAGCAAATACGGCGCACGGTCTCGTTCCCGGCGTAAAAAGCCAGATTCCCGATCTGCCGAGAGGCCAGCTATATCTTGATCCCAATCTTGAAAACGACTGGGAAGACTGGGCGTTTTTTACCCGTGCTGAGATTTCCGCGGTGCAGCCGCTCTACACCTGGGGTGCTATTGGAAACGCTATTAAAGCGGCGGAATCGGGCGTGAGAGCCGCTGAGTTTGGCTATGAAACCGAGCGAAATAAGTACGAGATGCAAATGTTCCAGCTCTATTATGCGATGGTTTTATCGATGGAGTTGAGCCGGCTGATGGAAGAGGCAAAAGGAAGTCTTAGAACAGCCGATAGAGAGTTGCATAAAATGATGGACGAAGGCTCCGATGATGTAGAGGATGCCGATCTCTTCCAGTTTGATATTTTTAAGTATCAGTTTGAGGCAGAAGCAGAGGAGATCCGGCAAAATAATTTATTCATACAGCGCGCTTGGCGACTCGCGCTCGGCGGTGATCGAATGACAGTTTATCTGCCGGCTGATGAATTTCTTGATCCGCTTGATAAAGAGGTGGAATCCCTCGACGAGCTTCTTCAGATGGCCATAACCGGAAGGCCGGAGCTCCGCCAGATCAGCGCGGCGCGTCAGGCTGCTGAATACGGTTTGGAAGCGGTTAAAGCAGAGCGTTATCCCACTTTTTTCCTTGGCCTTCAGGCACGATACGCCATCACGCCGAATCGGCCGAAGCAGGACAATCCGTTTATCGAAAACAGAACCAATTTTGCAAGCCTGGTGTACGGATTCGGTTTTCGTCAGCGCCTGAATTTCGGAATTCTAAACAGCCGTGCCGACAGGTCGCGCTACACCCTGCGACAGGCCAGCTACGCCCGTGATGCCGTTACCGAAGCGGTTGAGCTGGACGTAACCGACAAGTATAAAGATTACGAAATTGCCCTCAAACGCCTCAATACATCACGTAACGCACTGGGTGTTAGTCAGGAATGGCTCCAGCTCGAACAGCTCGATTACGA
Organism: Balneolia bacterium; assembly: GCA_003567135.1. Classification (GTDB taxonomy): domain Bacteria; phylum Bacteroidota; class Rhodothermia; order Balneolales; family Cyclonatronaceae; genus PXAI01. The sequence goes on from PXAI01000021.1 coordinate 11,564, forward strand.
TCTCGGCTTCGGCGACGTACTCAACCTGGTAGACGCCCTTCGAACAAGTTTTGAACTTGAGATAACTCATAAACAACGAATTCACGATTTCAACGTTAACCTTGCAAGACTCTATCACGTCTCCGGGGTTTCACTCAACCGGTTATTTAATTCTCAACATTCAGAATAAAGGAATGGTTATGATAAAAGCAGTTTTGATTTTAGTGATGATCGGACTCGTTCCGTTTCAGTCAGCTTTTGCTGATCTTAAGGATGAGGCGAAAACTATTTTACAGCAGCGCGATGCCGAAATTAAAGAACTTCTGGGCCCTGAAGGCACAGACTACACGGACGAGCAGCGCCAGCAGATCAAGGATATCATCAACGACGTTATGGACTATCGCGCGATTGCCAAATACGCGCTTCAGGATCAGTGGAATGAGATGACGGAAGATGAGCGAACCGAATTTGTGGAGATTCTCTCCGCTATTATCCGCGATCAATCAATGAATAATCTGGATATTTACCGTGCCGA